>NZ_JAUBRM010000232.1:0-1303 GCF_036701905.1 Microcoleus sp. MON2_D5 | reverse complement strand
AGTTAGCATATATATTTGTTATGAGCGCGGTTGCTTGAGATTTTATCATCCCTGCGATCGCTTTTACTTTATGCGAGTTCACCCGAGAATGAAACCGCCCTGCCTTAATAAGGGGGGGAAAAGAGTGAACGAAGCCCTCCTTTACAACAGGGTACAAGAGCACTCAAAGTCCCCCTTCTTAAGGGGGATTTAGGGGGATCTAGACTTAACTACAACCGAGATTTATTATCGGTTTCAGCCTTAAGTTGATACCAATTCACACTTACCCGCCCTACTTCCATAAATCCCAATTTAACATGACCGATCGCATTTCAGCACCTAACGTTTACTTATACGCTTTCCCACTGTACAATGACAGCGATCGCACTGATAACCCTCTGTGGGAACACTGCGACAAGATTCTGGCAAAATTTACCTATGAAAGGGTGACACCGGAGCTCGTTTGCCCAGCAAACTCTCACAGCTACTCCGAGGATTTACTTTCAGATACTCCCCTCCCCTTTAGCACCCGCAATCCGCTGATCGAAGGTTTTGTTCAACCGCGACAAATTCAAGACAGTTATGGTTTATGCTTAAATATAGGTTGCCGGGAAGATGGCACCGCCGATAATATAAATGTAAGTTTCATCGAGCAATTTAACCCCAATCAAGCTTTACTCATCAGCGGCGATGACAAGTTTTTAGGGCAAACTCTGATAATTACCGCATGGCTTACCGAGGACAACCTACCCGATAATTTAGATGCCCTCAAACCCCTCGCCGATAAATGTCGCGATGCTTTATTTCTGGGGGATTCTCCCCCGACATTCTACCGATCGGGTAAACTGTTTGGTAGCCCGATTTTTGAATACGGTTCAGTTAGCGATATTGCCAATTATCGCCACCTGCTGGTCTCGCTGCTTTGCGACGAAAAAACCGACGCAGATTTTAACACTTGCCAAGAGGAAATATTCAACCTATTATTTCACCGAAACAAAATCATCAAAGCTTTTCAAGACAGCCGCCACATATACCATGAACTTGATTCAGAATACAGCATCATTGAGAAAAATATGGAGATTTTGGAGCAGCAATTTGCCCAAGGAACTGTATTAACTCCCCCCCAATTGCTGGAATTTCAGGAACAGTTAAAACAACTCCTCAGCAAAGCTGTAACTTATACTCGCCTGCTGCGGAAACTCGAAGATTTTGATAATACAATTGCGATAAATATTTACAATTACAGTGATATAGCGTTCCTAATTGAGTTGTGAACACTAACCATACATATAAAGTTTGGGAAATCCAAATATTTGACGATTCA
>NZ_JAUBRM010000081.1:0-29205 GCF_036701905.1 Microcoleus sp. MON2_D5 | reverse complement strand
TTTGCACTTTACCCTCGCTCTCGCGATCGCATAGCCCAGGCTACATCAAGTGCGATCGATATATTCAGCAAGCCCTAATTATGAAGATGAGGAAGAAAGTCTGGAAGTGGAACTATTAGACCTTTCTCTAGAAGATGAATGATTCAGTCATAAAGTCCGCTTGCTTTAGACAATTCTTGTTTCCTTACTTTTAACATCTACACGGGCAAAAAAGAAACGTGAGCGGAAACAATCTTCCACCCTTGAGGAAACTTCCGCCACATCTGACTCTGCCGCCCCAGCCGCACCACTCCATCCATTACACGGCGAAATTCCAGCGTCACCGCCGCCGTGTCTGCATCGAAAGTCACGACTTTGAGGTTGAACATTTCTCGATCGACATTTACAGGCGATCGCCCTTTACGAAAAGCCCTCACCTCATCGCTCCCGTACAGGTTCTCCGTCACCCCAAACCGCACGACTTCCGACGCATCCCAGAACAAATTATCGAGAGTTTCAATATCATTCCTACAAAGAGCTTTTTCGTATTTTAAATATAGTTCAGTTAACTCAGCCACCACAGCAGAATCATTGATAACAGTCATAAAGTGTAGATTTGAAAACTCTTAACTTTCACAATTTTTGTTTGCAATAAGGACTTTATTCCTTATTGCAAACAAAACTAATTAGTGGGAATTAATGCTCAATTTTGAGCGAAATAATCTTGTCACCTTGGCGGATAGCATTGACGACAGACATATCCTCAGTTTTGCCAAAAGTTGTGTGAACTCCATCTAGATGAGACTGGGGAGAATGGCAAATAAAGAATTGGCTGCCACCCGTATCGCGGCCTGCGTGAGCCATCGATAATGTTCCTGCCAAATGTTTGTTGGAGTTAATTTCGCACTTGATTTTGTAGCCGGGGCCGCCCGTTCCATTGCCTTTTGGACAGCCACCTTGAATCATAAAGTTAGGAATGACTCGGTGAAAGGCCAATCCATCGTAAAAACCTTTTTCCGCCAAGTCAACAAAATTCTTCACTGTGTTAGGCGCATCCGCATCGAACAATTCCAGATTGATTGTGCCTTTGTCGGTTTCCATAATAGCGCGGGTCATGATTTTTCCTTGCTTCCTAAAATGAGTGTGTTGCCTGCGTTTTAATTGCGGACTTCGCTTTTATAACGACAGGTTTCAAACTGTCGTTATATTGTGGCTTTCAGAAGTGTAGCATATTCCGGCAACTCTCATAGGACTTATTTGGGCTTTCTGAGGAAACCCGGTTTAGTGCGAGATTTCTGGTTAGCAAAGCTAATATTTTCCGAGACACCGGGTTTGTTACCCTCAGTCATATTTTAATTGTTGGTCACTTGCGGGTGCTCGGGTTCTTCCTGAATATCGCTCATATTAAAAATGAAAGGAACTCGACTCGAACCTGAACCCATAACCAGCACTTTTGGCATCTGAGCCCCCCCGCTTCTCCAAGCTTCGATCGCCTCTTTTTGCAGCACTAAATCGCCGCCTTGAGCCTTCAAAGTTTCAGCCAAAAGTCTTTGAGCTTCCGCCCTACCTTGAGCGCGGTTAATATCAGCTTGAGCCTGTTGTTCTGCTTCCTGAGCCACATAAACAGCTCTTTGCGCCCGCTGTTCAGCAACCTGTTTCTCCTCAACCGCTTTCGCAAAATCTGTGGAGAATCGAATGTTAACAACGCTCGTATCGAGCACGATTACATCATACTTTGATAGCCTCTCCTTCAGCGCAGTATCAAAGTCTCGCTTCAGTTCACTTCTTTGAGTAATAGATTGTTCGGCGGTTCTCAGTGCAGCCGCTGTTTTAAATGCTTCTTGCGTCTGAGGAGCAATAATTTTTGAGACTATATTCTCCAAAGTTCCTTGAGTCCTTCTGATCTCCACTATTTTCTCAGGATCGAGGCGAAAATTGATCGCAAAACTAGCATTTAAATCCTGAAGGTCTTTAGTAGCACTTTGGGCGGGAACTTCAAATTTTTGCACTGTTACATCGTACACATCTACCTTAGATATTAGCGGGGGTCTGAGGTGAAACCCCTCTAACAATGCTCCATCTGTGGCTTTTCCTAAAACGCTGACAACACCTGCTTCGCCTGGATTGATGACGACAAAAGAGTTTAAACCGATGAGTAGCGCGCCTACTAATAGAATCCCAGCGATTGCTGATGATATGCTCTGAAAACTTTGATTTTTCAACTTACACGCTCCTTTGTTCTCATTCCATTATAATGGTTAAATAGATGCGGTCGCCTTTAAATTCTAAAATCTAAAATTACAATCTAAAATGGATGGGGTTGCCTCTGAAATCTCAAATCTCAAATGGATCGGCTGATGCTCAAAATTGTTAAATATCCTAGAACTTATCACATCGAAGGTTCGCGTTTCCAACCGGGCGATGAAGACCTCGACAGCGTGCCATTTAGCGTTTTGATCGATCGCCCGACAGTGATTGAAGAAAAGGTAGACGGCGCTAATACAGGCATCAGCTTCGCACCAGATGGACAAATGCTGCTGCAAAGTCGCGGCCACTATCTCACTGGTGGGCCGAGGGAAAAACATTTTAACTTATTCAAACAGTGGGCTTTCAGTCTCAGCGGAACCCTGGGAGAAGTGCTGGGAAATCGCTACATTCTTTACGGCGAATGGCTTTATGCGAAACACACTGTTTTTTATGATTTTTTGCCGCACTATTTTATGGAGTACGACGTGCTGGACTTAGAAACCCGTCAATTTTTGAGTACAGAATCCCGCCGCAAGTTGTTAAGCGGACTGCCGTTGGTGTCCGTTCCCGTGCTGTTTTCTGGAGTGCTGAAGTCGCCCAAGCAAATGATGCAGTTTATGGAAAAGTCTAATTTTATTCAACCCGGACATTTGGAACGCTTGCGTTTGTACTGCCGGGAAGTGGGATTAGATGAAGAGCGGTGTTTGAAAGAGACTGACAAGAGCGAGATTATGGAAGGTTTGTATATTAAAGTCGAAGAAGAGGGCATAGTAAAAGCGCGTTACAAATACGTGCGTGCCAGTTTTTTGACAGCTATTAAAAATGCAGAAGGACATTGGCTAAATCGCCCAATCATACCCAATCTTCTGCGTCCAGGCACCGATTTATTTAATTTTAGTTAACCCGCAGGTGAATTTATGAATGCACTGTTATCGCCATCGGCAACTTGGACTTTTCCCTTTTGTCCCCAACCGCCCGATTGGTTTCTGGATTGGGACAGCATTCAAAATGATTTCGATTGGATTCAAAACTTAAGAGGATGTCAGCAAGACCCGATTTATCACGCCGAAGGAGACGTTTTAATTCATACCAGAATGGTCTGCGAAGCATTAATATCTTCGCCGAATTGGCGGCAATTACCCGAAAAAGAACGATCGATACTTTTTGCCGCCGCTTTGCTGCACGATGTCGCCAAACCAGCCTTTACAAAAATAGAAGCCGACGGCAGAATTAGCTCAAAAGGTCACGCCCGCCAAGGTGCGAGAATGGTCAGACAAATTTTATCTCAATTCGAGCCACCAGTGCAGTTTGACATTCGCGAAACAGTGGTGGCGATCGTCAAATTCGGCAGTTTACCCATCTGGCTGATCGACAAACCCAACCCGCAGCAGTCTGTAATTAAAGTTAGTCAAGTTGTCCGCTGCGATTTTCTCGCACTTTTAGCCGAAGCAGACGTGCGCGGCCGACAGTGTAGCGACAGACAAGAATTGCTCGATAAAATAGAACTATTTCGCGAGTTTTGTCAAGAAAATAATTGTTTGGATTCTCCCCGACAATTCCCATCAGCACACAGCCGATTTATCTACTTCCGCAAAGAGAACGGAAATCCCGATTACGAAGCATTTGACGATACTCGATGCGAAGTAATCTTGATGTCTGGCTTGCCGGCAAGCGGTAAAGATTATTGGATTCGGGAAAAACTTCCAGATTTGCCGGTAATCTCGCTGGATGCACTGCGAAAAGAGATGAATGTCCCTCCAGACGAAACCCCGGGAAATGTGGTGACAGCCGCCAAAAAAAGAGCGCGCGAATACATGAATGAGGGGCGTTCTTTTGTGTGGAACGCCACGAATACAACTAAACAAATGCGGCAGCAATTAATTGATTTTTTTGCTGCTTATCAAGCGCGAGTTCGCATTGTTTATCTAGAAGTACCTCTAGAAGAAATATTGCAGCGGAATCGATCGCGCACAGTAACAGTACCGGAAGCAGTCATTCACAAGTTAGCTGCGCGACTGGATATTCCAGACATCACAGAAGCCCATCAAGTCGAGTGGATTGTCAGCGATCGCGCTTAATAGTGCCAATCCACCCGCGATCGCTCTTATTTCTTCAACGCGCTACCAATCCCTTTTTCCCTAAAAGAGAATCGTCATAATGTGCCAACAAATCAGCAGGGTGATCGTAAATTTCCGCAGCATTTGCCAGCGAAGCATCATCGAAACCTCCGCACCTAAAAGCAATTACTGGCACCCCGCACTTGCCCGCAGCTTCGATATCGTAAGGAGTATCAGCTAACATGACAGTCTGACTTGCTTCCATCTGCAATTTGCTCAAAGCAGCTTCCACAATATCCGGTTCCGGTTTAGAAGCTTCTGCATCACTCGATGTCGCCGCTTGCCCTTGATCCAATAAATCGTCAACTTGTGCAGCTTTCAGCAAACCGGAAAGTTCTTCGGTGGTAGCGGAAGTAGCAATAATTAGCCGCAATCCTTCTTTCTGCATTTTTAACAGCAAATCCCGCGAACCGGGGGTTGGAGAAAGGTCGGGAGAAAAGCGGTTAATAATCAGTTCTTTGCGTCGCTGGGCAATCTTTTTCCCGTCGCCTTCTTCGTCGGAAAGTTCTGATACCATTTTGGGTATAACTTTGTCGCCTCCCATGCCAATTAGTGGGCGAACTTTCTCAAACGGCACGTCGTAGCCGTAAGCGGCAAATGCCTCTACCCAAGCTTGAGCGTGGGCGTCATTGCTGAGCGTCAGAGTACCGTCAATATCGAGAATTACTGCTTGCAATTGCATAACTTATTAGTGGTTAGTTATTAGACTTCTTGTCAAAACCTGGTGTCTAGTAAGGACTGAATTCCTTAACTAATTAATTAGCCAATTAGCGAGTAAAGTTCTTACTACTAACCCAAGGTTAGTGGTAAGAACTTTAGTTTTTGTTAGGTTGGGAGTAAGCACTTTAGTCCTTAATTATTTAATTACTCAATGGTGGACTGGCAAGCTTACTATTAACTTTTTGATTGCCTATTTCATGCCCGTGCCGTGCAATTTGGGTTCAGGCGGCGGCGGTACTGGTTCTGGCCCTAACGGTTGGGGATCGGCTACATATTCAAATTCGCCTTTGCCATCCATTGATTTGCCTTTCGCCCAGCGTCCCTCGCTACTTTCGGAACCTTCAGAATGATTCCAAAACTGATAAGCAAATTCTGATTTTTCCAACTCCTGCGGGAAGGAACTCGGAACGGGTGTTGTTTCCATTCCCGAACTTTCTAAATCTTCGATCGCCGCCAGCCACAAATTTTGGTGCATCGTGTCGCGGGCGATCATAAAACTGAGGGTGTCTTTCACGCCGGGATCGTTTGACATTTCATACATCCGCACAGCCTGCAATCTTCCTTGCGATTCGGCGTGCAAATTCGAGCGAAAATCTGCTAAAAGATTGCCGCTAGCAACGATATAACGGCCGTTCCAAGGATACCCTACGCTGTCGCTAGGAAGTGCGCCCAAACCCGATACAATGGCGTGCTGCGGATTCATGCTGTCGGCGATCGCATCTCGCGGGCTGTTTCCTCCCATCACAGCACCCACCACAGCATCCTTGAAACCTTCTTCTTGCATAGATACAGGAGCTTTATCTAACAAGTGAGCAATCATAGTTGCTAGCATCTCGATATGCCCGATTTCTTCTGTACCGACATCAAGCAGCATATCGCGATATTTAGCTGGACCTCGGCAGTTCCAACCTTGAAATAGGTACTGCATCATCACGGTCATTTCGCCAAATGTACCGCCAATTAGTTCTTGTATTTTCTTGGCGTAAACGGCATCTGGCTTTTCTGGTCTTTTGTAATACTGTAGTGGCTTCTTATGGTAAAACATGGGGAAATCCTCCCAGGGAGTTTTGAGCAACTTTCATTATTTGTAACGCTGCCACCGATGGAGGGGAATCAGCTTTTAGTCATAAAGAAATTAAATCCTACCCGGTTATCTTTATCACTTTAGTTTAATGCGGTTTCTCGCGCCCGCGAACTACAGACTCTATTAAATTGGGTCGATCGTACATTCTATTTAAACAAACACAGCGCTGTGTCCTCCGGGTGTCAAAAAACACGTCAAAACCGCCCTCCTGCAGGGGGTTTAACCCCTATCGGAGAGCGGTTTTTTAGGTTTAGCGCACACCTATGTGTGGTGTCCATCCCCCTAGCTTCGAGTCCCCCCCTTGTTAAGCGGGATGGGGAGAATCAGTTGAATCAATGAGTTTGATAATTTTCCTCAGTCCAACAGCGCGGTAGAGCTTCACCGGAAGGAAACACTAAATTACTCTTGGGAAAAGTTGCTGTCTCTTGCTCTTCTTGACCAGCTTGATTTTTTCCCGGCACTTCATTTTTTGTAGGGCTGAGTAAAGCCTCTACATCGAGGATTTCTATCAAGTCGCCTGATTCTTTTTCTTGTAAAAGCATGGTTTTTCCTTGAAGGGTAAATGCGAGTTAGGGTTTGAGGACAACTTTGATACAGTTGTCTTTTTTGTTGAGGAAAATCTCGTAGGCGTGGGGCGCTTCATCCAACTTCATTCGGTGCGTAATTACGAATGACGGGTCAATTTCGCCTTTTTGAACGCGATCGAGCAAAGGCCGCAAATAGCGGTGAACGTGCGTCTGTCCCATTTTCAGGGTCAAGCCTTTGTTGAAAGCTGCACCTAAGGGCACTTTGTCTACGAAGCCGCCGTAAACGCCGGGAATTGAGACTGTGCCACCTTTGCGGCAAGCTACGATCACTTGTCGCAGGGCGGTGGGTCGATCGGTCTCCAAGCGCACGGCTTGCTTGGCTTTGTCGTACAAAGCGTCGAGACCGGTGCCGTGGGCTTCCATTCCTACAGCGTCGATGCAAGAGTCGGGTCCGCGTCCCCCCGTCATTTCAGTGACGGCTTCCCCAGCGTCCATTTCTTCGTAGTTGATGATTTCAGCTTTGGCCGCGGCCGCCATTTGCAAGCGTTCCGGTACGCGGTCGATCGCAATTACTCGCTCGGCCCCCAGCATAAACGCGCTTCTGATCGCAAATTGTCCGACCGGCCCACATCCCCAAACAGCTACAGTATCCCCCGGCTGAATGTTGCAGTTTTCGGCCGCCATGTAACCGGTAGGAAATATATCGGTGAGGAACAATACTTGTTCGTCCGAAAGTCCGTCGGGAATTTTTAAAGGGCCGACATCTGCAAACGGAACCCGCGCGTATTCTGCTTGACCTCCTGCATACCCGCCCGTTAAATGCGAGAAGCCAAACAGTCCTGCCGGCGAATGACCGTAGAGTTTTTCAGCCAATCCTGCATTGGGGTTGGAGTTGTCGCACAGCGACCACAAATCGCGGTTGCAAAAAAAGCAACTGCCGCAAGAAATAGTAAAAGGAATGACGATGCGATCGCCCTTTTTTAAGTTCTTGACTTCGCTGCCGAGTTCGACTACTTCCCCCATAAATTCGTGGCCCATGATGTCGCCCGATTGCATTGTCGGGATGTAGCCGTTATAAAGGTGCAAATCTGAGCCGCAGATTGCTGTAGACGTGATTTTAACTATTGCATCGCGCGGGTTGATAATTGTTGGGTCTGGTACATTATCAACTCGCACATCATTTGCCCCGTGCCAGCAAAGAGCTTTCATTATTTTTTTTCCTCTAGTTAACTACTAGCTAGCAGATTTTTGATTCTAAATCTTAAATTTACTACGCCGATAAATTATCTGCTTGGATGTTTTAATTTTAAGCATATAAAATATATTCTCTCTCTATCCGAGGTATAATTTATAAATCTATCTTCCGGCTGTTTTCAATAACAAAAATGTAAAGTTTATCCTCCAACTAAAGTGCGGGAGATTTCCCATTGTTCTGTTAACCACCAACATTTATAGCAACCACGCCCGACGGTTAGGACGCTCTTAATTGCTGAAATCCTTGCTTCTTCCTTCTTCCTTCTTCCTTCTGCCATAACAGCTAACAGCGAGATGGATGAGATTGTTTTTGTCGATCGCCGAGCGCTCCCCTCTCACAAGTGATAAAAATTTCGCCCTTAACCTCACTACAGCGGTTCTAATACCTCACATGAGATAAGTAGCGACCTAAAAATTCTCAACTAAAAGCGGGTTTATCGATTATTAAGTAGGGTGCGTGACTTTTGTATAGCTCAACACTCTTTCCCAATATTGAGAATCACGCACCCTGCTTAAGGAGGATTAATCGTCAAATATTGTATATTAGTTAGAGCTAAAAGCCGAGCTTGCGCTAAAGTTGTTAAAGATTAAAATTTATCGATCGCCTTTTATGCCTTACACTGCATCTACCCCAACAGACCCCAATCAAGCCAACATCCGCAATGCCGACCACCGCCTACTAGAATTCACCAAGCTAACTCCGATGATGCAGCGGTATGTGGAAGTGAAAGAACAGTATCCCCACGCACTTTTATTGTTTCGAGTCGGAGATTTTTTTGAGTGTTTTTTCCAAGATGCAGTTACGATTTCGCGGGAATTAGAACTTGTTTGTACGAGTAAAGAAAGCGGCAAAGAAATCGGCAGAGTGCCGATGACAGGAGTGCCACACCACGCCCTCGATCGCTACACGTCAATGTTAGTAGAAAAAGGCTATGCTGTGGTAGTTTGCGACCAAGTGGAAGATGCCTCGATTGCTGCTAAAGAAGGCCGCCAAGTCAAGCGAGAAATTACCCGCATTCTCACTCCCGGAACTTTGACAGATGACGGAATGCTCAAACCCAGACAAAATAATTTTTTAGCAGCAGTCGTCATCGCTGGGGAACATTGGGGATTAGCTTATACAGATATTTCTACGGGAGAATTCGTCACTACCCAAGCAGACAGTTTAGAACAATTAACCCTAGAATTGCTGCGTTTGCAGCCTTCGGAAGTCTTGGTACCGACTAATGCGCCGGATTTGGTGACTATGTTGAGGCCTGGAGAGAAATCAGAGCATTTACCAGAGTGTTTGCCGAATTCGTTTTGCTATTCTTTGCGATCGCAAATTCCGTTTAGTTTGTCCGAAGCAAAACAGAGAATCCTGCAAAAGTTCAAAGTGCGATCGCTCGAAGGCATGGGATGCGCGCACCTTTCCCTCGCAGTGCGCGCCGCCGGCGGTTTGTTGCAATATCTCGAAGAAACTCAAAAGGAAAAAGCAGTTTCTTTGCAAAGATTGCACACTTACACTCTCACCGATTTTCTCATACTCGACTACCAAACCCGCCGCAATCTCGAAATTACTCAAACAGTGAGAGATGGGGTTTTTCACGGTTCGCTGCTGTGGGCTATAGACAAAACCAGCACCGCAATGGGAGGCCGCGCTTTGCGCCGCTGGGTGCTGCAACCTTTGCTCAGCATTAAAGGCATTGGCGCCCGACACGACACGATTCAAGAATTAGTAGAAAATAACGCCCTGCGCCAAGATTTGCAGCAGTTGCTGCGCCACATTTACGACATCGAAAGACTGACCGGCCGCGCCGGTTCGGGAACAGCTAGCGCGCGGGATTTGGTCGCTTTAGCTGATTCTCTCGGAAAACTGCCGGCATTAGCCTCGATCGCAGCCCAAGGGATCTCGCCCTATTTGAAAGCGCTGCAAAATGTACCGCCAATTTTAGAAGAATTATCAACTAAAATTCACGCTCATTTAGTTGATGAACCGCCGATTCATTTAAAAGAAGGTGGTTTGATTCGAGCGGGAATCAATCCCATGCTAGATGAAATGCGCCACACTGCATCAGCCGACCAAGAATGGATTGCAAATTTAGAAGCAACTGAGAGAAAACGCACCGGAATTTCTAATTTAAAAGTAGGCTACAATAAAGCTTTCGGCTATTACATCAGCATTACCAAATCGAAAGTAGACCAAGTGCCGAAGGACTACACCCGCAAACAAACTCTCACCAATGAAGAACGCTACAGCACTGAAGAATTAAAAGAAAGGGAAGTGCGAATTCTGACAGCGCGGGAAGATTTAAATCAATTGGAATACGATATTTTTGCTCAAGTGCGAGCGGAGGTAGGAGAACACGCCGAAATTATTCGCAACGTTTCTCGCGCCGTGGCGGCGGTGGATGTTTTGTGCGGTTTGTCAGAAGTAGCAGTTTACCAGAATTACTGCCGCCCGACTATGACAGAAAGTCGGGAAATTAAAATTATTGAAGGTTGTCATCCTGTGGTGGAAAAGTCTTTGCCGCCGGGATTTTTTGTACCTAATTCTGCTTTTTTGGGTCGGGAAGAATCGTTAAACCGCCCAGATTTAATTATTTTAACCGGGCCGAATGCTAGCGGGAAAAGCTGCTACTTGCGGCAGGTGGGTTTGATTCAGTTAATGGCGCAGATGGGCAGTTATGTGCCGGCGAAAGCGGCGAGTTTGGGAATTTGCGATCGCATTTTTACCCGCGTCGGCGCAGTAGATGATTTGGCAACTGGTCAATCTACCTTTATGGTGGAAATGAACGAAACTGCAAATATTCTCAATCACGCGACGCCGCAATCATTGGTTTTGTTAGATGAAATTGGCAGGGGAACGGCGACGTTTGACGGACTTTCGATTGCTTGGTCTGTAGCAGAATATTTAGCAACTGAGATTCGGGCGCGGACAATTTTTGCGACTCACTATCACGAGTTAAATGAGTTAGCTTCTATTTTAGATAATGTCGCAAATTATCAGGTGACAGTCAAAGAATTGCCGGATCAAATCGTATTTTTGCACCAAGTTCAGCCGGGAGGTGCTGACAAATCTTACGGAATTGAAGCGGGGAGATTGGCCGGTTTGCCACCGTCGGTGATTGACAGGGCGAGACAGGTGATGAAGCAGATTGAGAAACATAGCAAAATTGCGATCGGGCTGAGGAAAGGTGTTAAAAAAGATGGCAAAAAAGAGTGTGAGGGCGAACAGTTGGATATTTTTGAGGATTGAAATTTGCGGTGGTAAAAAAATTTGTAGTAACTTCTATATTCCACCATTTTCAATAAGCCTTTCAGGGGCGGGCAGGATGCCCACCCCACAAGAAAATTTAATTTTTGTGGAACAGGCATCCTGCCTGTTCTTGAGCATGGTGCAAGATCTCAGTTACTACTTTTACAACAAACCAGGAACTCTGCAACAACTCTAACGTCCATTTTGCAACTTTCTTACCTCTTTGTGCACGCTCATCCCAATTTCTAGCGCCTCATTTAGCAATCGCCCGTATTCAGTCGCCCGATCGCTCACATCCAGCGCCATCAAAGCAGCCAAATTACTTTCAATATTAGCAAATAGCTCGTAACGGCGGCCGATAAATTGCTGATTTTCCCTAAGAATCCTTTCTGTTTTCAAAGCACAAACTAAACTTTCTCTAGTAATTTTTAATGCTTCAATTGCATCTCCTCGCTTAATTAAATTGGCTTGTAAATTGCCAGCAGCCGTTAGGCGATCGATAATATCTAAAGCCTGAATAACCTCATGATACTTCTCAACTTCATCCAGCAGACCCGCCAGCGTTGCCAGAGGCTTGGCCTTAACCCATTTATAGACATTCCAAGCAACAGTAATCGCCAGGGACAAACCCAAAGTTATTTGTAAAACCCGGACAAATATTTCAGCATCGCTAAATGAACCAACATTATGTTTATTAGCCAGTAAAGCAACAGGCAGCGAAACAACTAATGTCACACAAAATATCAGCAACTCATTCAACAAAAGAGAAAACAGCTTTTTGCCGTCCCGGAGTGCCGCAGGTCGGTAAAAATCCGCTGCAAAACCGTCGCTCAAAGCTATTCCGCTCAAATCCTCCAACTCCTTCTCAGGAATTTTTAACTCATCCAAATCCGCTTGTATCACTCTTTAAAATCTCCTTAAATTGGGATTAATTACGATCCTCCCAGAGACATAATTGATTGCCACAGACTCATATAAAAATTGCTGTCTCGGTTTCGGAACAGTTGAAAAGCTTGTCCCGGTGCGCCAAAAAACGGTCTTAGCGTCCATCCCAATTGACTGCCAACAAACGCATAAAGTCCCAACCAGAAGCGCAAAATATTTAGCCTGATGTCTTTGCCTTCCGCATCTTGTTCTGAAAGAAAGTGCATTCCTTGATAAATGAAACTTACTCCCAAAAATCCTGTGATTGCCATGATAGCAACATTCAGCACCAGATAAAAATTGTAATTGGTACTGCTTATGAGGAAAAACAAACTAACAGGTGCAAATCCAAACAGCAAAACGCTAATCATCGCCATCGCTGTCATCAACAATGTCAAATACTGCTCAAAAGTTCGTTTTGAACCAAACATGACATTAAAAAAGTAAAGTGTGGGAAAGCAGATAATCAGCGTCAGCAGGTAAAGTGCTGGCAACTTAATTGCTGAAACCAGACATTGCATCCACGTACTAGATGCACCTAATATCGCTCCGTAAATGCCAAAAAATAGGGTACTAGAAATCAACAAACCGAAAATTTTAGATTTGAGCTTGACACCTTGGCGAATTTCTTCGAGAAACTGTTGCCGTTCCCGCAGCAAATACATTACTACTGAAAAATATTTCACGGGCCCTCCTTGTGACTGATGCGACTCCGAATCAGTCATAACTCAAGCTGAGTGCGCTTGGCAATCTTGTCAAATCAGGGCACTCTATGTTAACCACTTATTCTTGCAGATACAGGACTTACACAGAACCTAATTATGTAGGGTGCTCTTGGGCCGCGCACCTTACCGCTATTAACTATCGGCTGGATATTTCTAGTCAAATTCTAGTCACATTGTCTCCAAATTGTATCCAAAAAGGTCATTTGATAGTCATTTCGTAGTCATTTCCTAGTCATTTGATAGTCACTTTGACCGCCGAATCAGCCGTATTCTGGGCAATAAAAAACCTCAAACCGTTGATTTCTCGTTGGTTTGAGGTTTTTTATAGAAGTAAGCGGGCAGCGGGAATCGAACCCGCATAGTTAGCTTGGAAGGCTAAAGTTTTACCACTAAACTATGCCCGCGCACAGAAACTAAACATACCACAAGTCTCTGGGGATTGCAATAGGCCTGTGCAAAATTTTTGAATACCTCCCTCACAGTGGCTGAATAGGGACTTGCGGGTCGATCGCCCCCTCGCCCCAAAAATCCCCGTCTCCCATGCTGCGTAAGACTTTACGGGTGGAAATAATCGTAAATTTGCTGCGCCAGACGCGGGCCAATCCCAGAAACTTCTGCCAACTGTTCGGTAGTCGCTAAACGGAGGTAGTCGATCGACCGAAAATGTGCCAACAATTGTTTTTGTCGGTGGTGTCCCAATCCGGGAATTTCATCAAGGCGCGATCGCTTCATTCTCTCGCTTCTTCGATCCCGGTGAAAACTCACAGCAAACCTGTGCGCCTCATCCCGCACCCGGCGCAATAATTGTACGCCCGGTTGCTCAGAATTAGTTTGCAGCGGCAAAGATTCCCCCGGCAAAAATATCTCCTCTCGCTGCTTTGCCAAACTGACAACGCGCAACTCTTCTAGCAAATTCATTTCCCGCAAAACAGCCACAACTGCTGACAGTTGACCTTTGCCGCCATCTATCATAATTAAGTCGGGTTTGTCGGAAATAGTATGAGAAACCGAGGATAAATTGCTGATTTCTGCCGAGTCTTCTAAATCGCTAAATCCATCTTCCATCTTGCCTGTTTCTTCTTCCTTCAATCCTCGGAATCGGCGACCGATAACTTCTGCTAAACTAGCAAAATCATCAGAATGACCCGATTTAATTTCAGGATTTTTAATTTTGTAATGGCGGTAGTGCTGGTTGGCGGGCAAACCGTCAATAAATACGACGCGGGAAGCTACGGCGTCAGAACCTTGAATGTGAGAAATATCGTAACCTTCAATGCGGCGAGGAACTTCTGGCAAATCGAGAATTTCTGCTAAATCTTCCATTGCTTGAGAATTGCGATCGCTCAATCTTTGCATTCTCGCCAATTCATACTCAGCATTGCGTTCCACCATCTCAATCAACTCAGCCTTAGTTTGCCGTTGCGGGGTCAAAATCGTAACTTTTCGTCCCTTACGGTTGCTCAACCAATCTGCTAATATTTCCGCTTCTGGCAATTCGTACTGCACTGAAATTTCGCTGGGAATTTCTACGGATTCGACATTTTGATAGTGTTCTTCCAACACCCGCTGCAAAATCGCTCCGGCCTCTACCCCCCCTCGTTCCCCCCCTTGCCCAGGAGGGGAGGAAAGAGAAAGTTGAGATAACTCTTGAGCCCCCTTGGCAAGGGGGGGTTGGGGAGGTATTTCCGCCATAAATCCCAATCTTCCGACCAATTGACCGGCACGAATTTGGAACAATTGGACGCAAGCGTGCTGGGTGTCGGCCGCAAGTGCGATCGCATCTCTAGAAACCGTATCGTCTGGCAAAGATACTTTTTGACCCGCACTCAAAGACTGCAAACCCTTAATTTGGTCGCGAATACGCGCCGCCGTTTCAAAGTTTAAATCTTCCGCCGCTTGTTCCATTTGTGGCGCTAACAAAGCGAGCAATTCCTCAGTTCTTCCCTGGAAAATCATCGCTACTTTTTGGATGATTTTTCGATATTCTTCCGGCGAAGTTAACCCTTGACAAACTCCAACGCAGCGCCCGATGTCGTAGTTCAAACAGGGACGGTCTTTAAACAGCGGTTGAGGGCGCTGCCGCAGCGGGAAAATTCGCTTAATTAAATGTAGCGTACTCCGCAGCGCCCCTGTATCGACGTAAGGGCCGTAATAGCGGTCTTTTGCACTACCTGCGCGGCGCTTGCGGGTGATAAAAATGCGCGGGTATTCCTCCGACCAAGTTATGCACAAATAAGGATATTTTTTATCATCTTTGAGGAGGACATTAAAGTAAGGTTGGTGCTGTTTTACGAGGTTTGCTTCTAACGCTAAAGCTTCTGCTTCGGTGTCGGTGGCGATGAATTCAATTTCGCGCACTTGCTGCACCATCATCGCGATGCGGGGACTGAGATTTTGGCTTTCGCGGAAGTAGGAACGGACGCGGTTTCGGAGTTTTTTTGATTTGCCGATGTAAAGGATGCGATCGCTCTCATCGCGCATTAAATATACACCAGGAACCGCCGGAATTTCTTTGAGGCGACTTTCTAGGCGTTCCGAGTCTTTAACTAACGGCAGAGTTTTTGTGGATGGCATTGCAAGCTATCTCAGCAAAATTGAGACTGATTGTACACTCTTTTATTTTACCTTAATTAGGTCGATTTTGACTGCTGCGACCGTCGCCAAAGCCACCGACTACACTTTAAAATCACTTACAATATCTGAGATAAAAACTTGCGGGTGCGTTCTTCTTTCGGGTTCTGAAAAAACTCTTCTGGTTGGGCTTCTTCCACTAAAACACCGCCATCCATCAACACAATGCGATCGGCAACTTCGCGCGCAAACCCAACTTCGTGAGTCACCACCACCATTGTAATTCCTGTTTGAGCCAAATTTCGCATTACATCTAACACTTCCCGCACCATCTCCGGGTCTAATGCTGATGTCGGTTCATCAAACAGCATGATTTTAGGCTGCATTGCTAGAGAACGTGCAATAGCGACGCGCTGCTGCTGTCCCCCAGACAACTGTCCGGGATATTTTTGTGCTTGTTCCAAAATTCCCACTCTTTCTAACAGTTGCATCGCCACTTCTTCGGCTTTTTTCTTCGGCCACCGGCGCACCCACACGGGCGCTAGCATGACGTTTTGCAAAACTGATAAGTGGGGAAACAGGTTAAATTGCTGAAACACCATTCCTACTTCGCGGCGAATTGTCTCGATGTTGCGTAAGTCGTGCGAAAGTTCGATTCCGTCGATCGTAATTTTACCTTGTTGGTATTCTTCTAAGGCGTTGAATGTGCGAATAAACGTCGATTTTCCCGAACCAGAGGGCCCCATCACGACAACGACTTCACCTCGGTTTACGGTCATGCTGACACCTCGCAGTACGTGAAATTGTCCGTACCATTTGTGGACGTTTTCTGCTACGATTACTTGTTCGGGGGCTGTTAGTTTAGTTTCCATAATATTTTTTTCTTTTTTAACCGCCGATGAAGGCAGATGAACGCTGATGAACGCTGATGAAAGTTGATGAGTTTTTAGCGCTGGCCTACTCCTAATGTTCGCTCTATTTTGCGGCTGGCTAGGGACATTGAGTAGCAAAATATCCAATAAATGATGCCTACGAATATGTAAACTTCGGCGTACCTGCCAATATAGGATGGATTTGCTAAAACTGCGCGGGATATTCCGATTAATTCTAACATTCCGAATAGAGACAGCAGGGATGTATCCATAAATAATCCGATGAATTGACCGCCGATCGCCGGAATGACTATTCGCAATGCTTGAGGCAGTACAATTAGAATTGTCAGCAGGGGTGTATTGAGTCCGATCGACCTAGCTGCTTCTATTTGTCCCCTGGGCACGGCCTGCAAGCCACCGCGCACGTTTTCCGCCAAGTATGCCGCACTAAATAACGTTAATCCAGCAATGGCTCTAATCACTCTATCCAATTTCGGATATTCGGGCGGCAAGAAGAGTTGCAGCATCACTTGACCTAAAAATAAAATGCCAATTAATGGTAAACCGCGAATAATTTCAATGTATAAGGTTGATAACAGTCTCACAACTGGCAAAGAACTTTGTCGGCCGAGTGCTAGCAATACTCCCAGAGGAAAGGAAAGCACAATACTAATAATTGCTAAAAACAGCGTCAATACTAAACCGCCCCAATCATTTGTTGACACTTCTGTCAAACCTAACCCGCCTTTAATTAACCACAAAACTATTGGGAAGGAAAGAACCCAGATTGCAGGCATCCAGCCCATAATTTTCGGGTTAATTTGCCTGCCGATGGCATAGCTGGCGGCGGCTGCGATAATAATTCCTAAGAGGTAGAGGCGAGAGGTTAGGTCGATCGGGGAAATGACCGCACCCACAACCGCAGCACCGAGTATAATTAGTAAAGGCGGATTCCAAAGACGTTCTTGCCGCTGAATGTTTCCCCAAGTTAATCCTCCCAACAAGGCAATTATGACCGTTACTATCCACAGCCGCCAGTAGGATTCGCTGGGAAATCGGCCGACAAAAAATAGCGGCAAGTTGGCTTCTAACACGCGCCATTGAGCTTTTGTTGTTGCCCAAACGATAATTCCTTTAATAGTTTGGAAGGCGATAATTAGGCAAACTACTGTCAGAAGGCTGTTGTACCAGGTACTAAATAAATTTTTGCGCGCCCAATTCCAGGGGGTAGGCGATTCGGTGGCTGGGGGCGGTAATATGGGGACAGTTTCCATATAGCGGTTTTCAATCCTATGACGTAGAGTAACAACCAGTTATTTTATTAACCCGCGTAGGCGAGTTTTGTTTGTGTAGACGCGATTTCCAATTACCAAGGCTAAAAAAAATCTTATTTTCGCCGATTTATCCAATCTTCTCCACCTAGTAACTGACTTAAATGCTGGGCTAACACTGCGGGTAAATCTTTGGCGGAATGGATATAAGTCAAGTTCAATAACCTCACAGCAGTTTGAATAATCAGGTTTCTATCCATCATCTCTGCAAGTTGAAATTGAGTATAAACACCATTCAATACTTCCTCCGCCGCCTCTGCGATCGCATCCTCAATCACCTCCTCCTCTATAAAACTCTCCCATTCATCAGAATTGATGTAATAAGATGTTTTATTATCTTTAATATTTGCCTTTTTAATTTCTCGGATTGAATGGCGAATCGAACTTGCCCAAGAACCCGTTAATCGCTGTTCAACTTGATTTTTAATCAAGTGAATCAGCAAAACATTTAAAAAACATTGGATTTGTCGCAAAATAGCCTGTTTGCTCATTCCATCTAACTCATCGACTATTGCCAAAGCATCCGTATACCTTCCTTCCAATATGCTAGTTCTAAGATCGATTAATTCTTGTGTCATTTGATTTACCTCAACTTTGATATTTGCCAACCAAAGATAGTTATTGGTTATCGGGTATTAATTATTAATGACACTAGCTAAAATGCCTAAAATTTTATTAACATCTCTGAGGTAATACTCTGTTAAATCTATTTCAATTACTTGGTCTTTTAATTTTAGAAATCTCCAGTTAGTCCCGCTAGTGACAGCGCCAAAAATCGCAGGAATATCGTTGCCTTCACGTTCATTAAATATTCTAGCGCCTAGCATTTCTGCTACGCACTGTCCCAATCCGCCATTGATATTTTCTTTTTTGGCTTCTACAATAATAATTACTGGTGCGGTAAGAATTAATAATTCTGGAGAACGACTAATCAGAAAATCGCAATTTCCATTTAATCCTTTTTCGGGATCGATTGTAAAGTCGATTCCTGAAAAAAAGCTAATTTCCGAATTTAACTGTTTTCTCAGTTCGATCAAAATTGGTGCAATAATCATTTCGGAGCGAGCTTTTTCAGTATTACTGCTAATAGCTAATGGCACAGTATATAGAAGGGTTTCTACTAAAAAATTACTACTTTCTAACTCTGGGATAGCAGAAAACATATTAACTGCATCTAAAAGTTTAAGTTCAAAAGTTTTAGATACTTTGGCTAAACTAAAATCACTGTATGCCATTTTCTTCTCCTTTAATCCTACCTCAAAAATTTCAAATACTCAGCAGTTACCTTTCCTTGATTTGTACGGTTTTATTGTACCAATTCATGAACAGAGAAACTATTAAACTAATTGTTAGGTATGTTACCATGATAATTAACATTGCTTCGATCGCCCGACCGGTCTGATTCAAGGTCGGAGACCCCACAACAAAATAAACGTCGGGATAAGCAACCGCAACCGCTAAACTCGAATTCTTAGCTAAGTTCAGATACTGACTGGTTAAAGGCGGCACAATCACCCGCAAAGCTTGCGGCAAAATTACCATCCGCATCATTGTTCCAGACTTCAGCCCTAAAGACTTTCCCGCTTCCCACTGGCCTCTCGATACTGACTGAATTCCGGCCCGAACAATTTCTGCAATGTAACTGCCAGTATACAAGCTGAGCCCTGTCACCAAGGCTGCGAATTCTGGAGTAAATTTTAACCCTCCTTCGAGTTGCAATGCTGGTGTCAGGCCGGGGAAATCTAGCCGAAAAGGGAGATTTTTGGTAATAATCCAAGCTAAGATTGCACTCAGCCCGATCGCACCTAGAGCCCAAAATAGCTGTCTTCCCGGCTTAGCTTCTTCCAACATCACCCGCGCCCGCCACATCCACAGCCCCGCCGCCGCCAAAACTCCGACAGTTAGCAAAATCACCCAAATCTCAAAACCCGGCAAAGCCACCGGCCAAGGTACAGCAATGCCGCGATTTGTCAAGTAAATCGGCCCCCTCATCTGCTGATTGTCTTCGAGTTTTGGCAGGGAAATGAAAACTGCAAAATACCAGAAAAATAATTGCAGCAATAACGGCGTATTTCGCAAAATTTCCACATACAAACCAGCCAAACTCCGCAGCAGCCAATTGTCGGAAAGGCGCGCAATTCCTACAGTCAAACCCGCAACTGTTGCGAAAATAATGCCGAGACCCATCACCCGCAGCGAGTTGATTAAACCGACCAAATAAGCTTGTCTGTAAGTGTTTTCGGGACTGTAAGGAATCACGCTTTCGCCGATGTCAAAAGATGCTTGGGAATTGAGAAAATCAAATCCAAATGCAATCCCCAGTTGCGAGTAATTGGCGCTGAGATTGTCCCAGAGAATCGCGATGACAGTTATTACTAAAATTAGGGCGATCGCCTGTCCGGCTATTTTCCAGAAGCGATCGTCCCGCAGCAGTTTTGATAGATCTTTAAATTTGGGCAATTTCTGCGATTTGCCCGGTTGAGGTTCTGGGTTCATAACTGTTTAATGTAGAGCGAACTATACCTAACTTTAGCCTGCCTAAAATATCTTGTAGGGTGCGCCTAACAAGCACCTTAAAAGTCGGGTAAGTGCGGAGTACCTTGCTGTCTAAAATATCTTGTTGGTTAACTGTTAACAGTCAACGGTCAACAGTTAACAGTTAACAGTCAACAGTCAACAGTCAACAGTTAACTAAACTTAGCGGAACGGCGGCGAGTAAAGCAAACCGCCATCTTTCCAGAGTCTGTTTTGACCCCGTTCTAACTTAAGTGTACTTTTGGGCCCGAGGTTGCGATCGTACATTTCCCCGTAATTCCCCACTTTCTTAACAACGCGGACAGCGTAGTCGTTCGGGAGTCCGAAACCTTTACCTAAATCTCCTTCTTTTCCTAGCAAACGTTTGACGTTCGGGTCTGTAGTGCTTGCCACAATTTGGTCTACATTTCCCGAATTAATTCCCAAATCTTCAGCTTCAATCGCCGCAAAAACGATCCATTTCACCGCGTCAGACCATTTAGGATCGCCGCTTTTCACCGCTGGGGCTAACGGTTCTTTTGACATCACGATCGGCAAAACAACATTATTCTCGGAATTCGGCAGAGTTGTCCGCTTCGAGACTAGCTGCGATCGATCGGCCGTAACACCTTGACAGCGACCTTCTTGATAAGTAGCAAAAGTAGCATTCACATCTTCAAACACGACAGGAGTGTATTTAACTCCTAATTTTCGCATTTGGTCAGATAAATTTTGTTCGGTGCTCGTACCTGTCTGCACGCAGATAGATTTGCCCGCAAAATCTTGTAAAGTTTTGATGCCGCTGTCTTTTTTGACCATGATGCTTTGAGAGTCATAAAAGATCACCGGGGCAAATTCTAGTCCGGTAGTGGTGTCGCGGCTGGCCGTGTAGGTGGTATTTCGGCTGAGAATGTCGATTTCTCCGGCCTGCAAAACTGTAAATCTATCTTTAGCGTTGAGTTTTCGGTACTCGACTTTTTCGGGATCGTCAAATATTGCCGCCGCCACAGCCCTGCACACATCCACATCCAGTCCCGAATATTTGCCTTTTTCGTCTACAAAGCTAAAACCCGGCAGTTCGCCGCTGATGCCACAAATCAGTTTGCCGCGGCTGACAATTGTATCTATCCGGCTTGAACCTTGTTGCGAGTTGCCACCTGCAGTAGTTGTTGCTGTTGTTTGTCCGGTTTGTGCCGATCGATCCCTACAAGATGCCAACGGTGCCACAAATAACACACTTGCTAGTAACAGAAATCCCCATTTACGCATAGATTTTAGTAGAACGCTTTCCTGACAATCCTACCTTGTAGCTGTCGAGAACTGTGGCGATCTGCGAACTACAAAAGCCTCCGGCTTCAAATTAGCCGTTCTGCATCCGGTGCTGCACTGCGGCAACTGCACCGACTACCCGCCTGTTTTTTTTTTGAGCAAACTGGGAGCCCAGAGTTAGAAACCCGGTTTCCGGCTGGAGGCCTCGTCGTCAAACCTAAGATTTATCCTTGAAACCCGGTTTCTTTTCTGCTCTTTCTGGCCAGCGCAAGGGCTCATCGCCTTTCCCTGGAATATTTATCCGATTTTGATTGAATGCGCTCACAGTAGCTCGGGTGCTAGCCGCTGCTCAGCTAAATCGCGGATTAGGGAAAGCCGAGACTGGATGTATTCGTCCAACACATCTGCTTCTTTGCCATTAAGCGCAGAGTTCGTTTTTAACTGCTTTAGCAGCCACTGTACCAAGGTCGCATCGTCTAAATTGACTAACACAGTAGCTTGGGTGGTCTCAATTAAGGACCAGAGTTGGCGTAACATGACTGGAGTCATAAAACCTCGTTGAGCGTAAATACGCACCTAATGGGCGGGCATAGCGAAAAGCTGGTCTTGGCGTCTCAAGCCGATCGACGAAAAGCACCCTCATGTCGATCGGCTTAATGGTTATTTTATATTTGACCACAATAACTTAATACAGTAGTGTCATAAGTTACAACACACAAGATGTTATAAGAGTTCCCAATTCCTTCACATTGAGATAAACATCTTGATAAAAGATTAAAAATCTTTACACGCGCTCGCTCGTGGGGGGCTGCCAAGAGCCGTCCGCGATCGGGCTGGAGAGTCCGGTTCAAAAGAAAATTGATTGATTACTCAGTAGGCATCAAGTTTTGAACCCCCGCCAGAATTATTTCTAATTCAGCGATGATTTTTGTAGCCCCCTCCAAATCATTTGATTCAGCCAGACTTTGAAGTTGATCAGCCATCTCGGGCATTAACCGCACCGCCGCCGTAGCGCTGACACCTTTAATTTGATGAGCGTGGCGGGCGAGTGTCTCCATATCTCCCGAGGCGATCGCCTCCTTAGCAGCTTCTAAATAACTAGCAGTATCCACCACAAAAGCTTGCAGTATTTCCCGCTCAAACTCTAAATCAGTGCCCGAAATTTCGTGCAAACGTGCCATATCCACTACCGATTCGATATCTGGCTCAGAGTTGGGAAGTTCCTCGCCATTAAACTTGGGAGTTTCAATTTTTAGCTTGACCGACCAATTTTCTAGTACCGATTTTAACTTTTCAATCGAAATAGGTTTGCTAATATAATCGTCCATGCCCGCCGCCAGACACTTTTCGCGATCGCCCTTCAAAGCATTCGCAGTCATTGCAATCACCACCGTCTTTTGATGCGGCTGCATCTTGCCAGCAGCAACATCTGCCGCTTCTAGGCGGCGCAATTGCAGCGTTGCTTCGTAACCGTCCAAAACCGGCATCTGACAGTCCATCAACACAATGTCATACTTTTTCAGAGCAACCATAGATAGCGCCTCTGCACCGTTATTGGCGACATCCGCCGCGCATCCCAAAACTCTGAGTTGATTCAGACCAACTTTTTGATTGATTGGAGTATCTTCAACTAACAAAATCTTTAAACTTGCTAAGTCCCGGTTGTCAATAGCCGAGGCTCGATTGGACGTTGGATTCGCCTGCGACTCATCAATCAGCGTACTCGGGGCGATCGCATTCGCCAAGCAATCAAATAGTCGGTGAGCTTTCACAGGTTTAGTTAAATACCCGCTAAAACCGCTATCTACCAAGCGTTTCGCCTCTGCAAGCTGAGTCATTGAAGTCAGCACCACCCACTTTGTCTGCTGCATTGCCGGCTCAGAAATTCTCAAGCGTTCGAGACTTCCCGCCACCATTTCCGGCAACTGAATATCAACCAAAACGATATCGTAAGGGGAATTAAGGCTGACAGCTTTGTACAGAGAGGCGATCGTCATCCAACCGTTCTCAACCTCCTCAACCTCCATTCCCCACACAACAGCCATTCTCACTAACACTTTTCGCACTGTCGGCTTGTCGCTAGCAATTAACATTTTTCGCCCCGCCAGCACCGTTTCCAAATTCACTTCGCACGCTGTCCCGACACCAGTTAAATTTTCCTTAACTGTCGGCACAGTAAACCAAAAAGTCGAGCCTTCGCCAGGGGTACTTTCCACACCGATTTGCCCACCCATTAACTCCACCAACTCTTTAGAAATAGCCAGCCCCAAACCTGTGCCACCATATTTTCTTGTTGTAGAGGCATCAACTTGAGTAAAAGATTGAAACAGCTTTTTTTGGTCTTCGGGAGCAATCCCAATTCCTGTATCGGTGACTTTAAACAGCAGGAGCATCGAGTCATTGTTTTCTATTTTTACCGGTTCGATCTTCTCTAAAATTTTCTGATTATCGCTGGCTGCCAATAACCCAGGATCGCTAGCATCAGCCACCTCAATTACAACTTCTCCTGCTTCTGTAAACTTAATAGCATTGTTGATCAAATTAGTGAGTATTTGCCGCAACCGCGCTGCATCACCTTTAATTTGCAGCGGCACGTCGCTGTCAATCAGTGCCACCACTTCTATACCTTTTTCTTGTGCGGGAGTTGCCAACAAATCCAGCACTTCATTCATACAGATACTTAGGTTAAATTCTAGTATTTCTAAGCGCATTTCTCCGGCTTCCAGTTTGGAGAGATCCAGAATATCGTTAATGATGGAGAGTAAATTTTGACCGCTGAGTTTCAGCGTCTGCACAAAGTCAATCTGTTCGGGAGTAAGATTCGTTTTCAGCAGCAAATCAGTCATCCCCATCACTCCATTCATGGGAGTACGGATTTCGTGACTCATATTTGCTAAAAATAACGACTTCATTCGAGACGCTTCTAGGGCGGCTTCTCGGGCTTGCTGCGCTTGTTCAAAAAGAGTAGATTGCTGAATGGCGATCGCCAACTGTACGCTCAACCTTCCTAGTAAATCCACCTCAGAATCAGTCCAAACGCGCGGACCTCTGCACTGATGGGCAATCAGCAATCCCCACAACCGATTTTGACTCGTTTCCAAACTCCTTCCATGGGAGCAAATTCTGGGAATTTTCGGCAAATATTCTGTTGCCAACTCCTGACTTTCATCGCCTATAAAAATTGGTACAACTAAATTAGCCCTGACCTGCAAACTAGCAAGTAAATCTCGGTGTTTTTCACTCAAACTGGCAGTATAAATATCTGCCATTGCTTGAATTTGTCCAGCACTATATAGAGATACATAACTTTCCCCAAAGGATGTCATTGGAACTTCTCTGCCCAGCAGTGGCATCCAATCATCCCCTACAGATTCCACAACAACAACCGCTGTTTCGTCGGACTCAAAACGATAAATTACTGTGCGGTCAGTTGCCAACAACTGCCGCACTTCTTGTACAGCAGTGCTCAGAGTTTGAGTGAGGTTGAGAGACTGCCGGACTCGCTGGGCGATCGCCGAAACAAGCCGTTCTTGTTCTGCTTGTTCCTGCAGCATTCTCTCAGCTTGCTTGCGTTCGGTGACATCGCGAATTACCGCAGCAAAGCACAGCGGTTCGGTGCTTTGAGGGTGCTTGACCAGAAAAGCATTTATCAAAACATCTATGCGTCTTCCGCTGCGCCAGTGCTGCATTTGACCTTCTCCTTGCCACTGGCCCTGGTTGCTAATTGTTGGCAAAATCTCTTGACTGAATTTCTGTTTAAAATTTGGGCCGATATACTCCCATATCTCGGTATTAAGCACTTCCGAAAGATTCTCTACACCCACCATTTTCCGTCCGGCTTCGTTGACAAAGAGCGTTTGGCCTTTTAGAGTAGCCATACCGATAAAATCGCTGCTGTTTTCAATCAGCGACACAAATTTTTGCCGTTCTTCTTCTCCTTTTTTGCGTTCGGTAATGTCGCGCTTGACGCAGACATGACAAATTACATCGTCGGCGTTGTTAATCACAGAGTATGCCGCAACGTCGATCGCCAGCGTCTGGCCTTTTTTAGTGCAGTTAGTAATTTCGCCCCGAAAACTTCCAGTTTCCGCTAAACTTTGGGCAATTGCCGAAAAGCGCTCCCCCGCAACCAGCGGCGACGCTTCTGCTTCTAATTCCGCGTCTGTGTATTCTAGAAGCGTTTGGTGAGCACGATTTTGTTCGAGGAAAAACCCGTCAGCATCGATAATCACGATCGCATCGTTGGAGTTTAAAAATATTTCTCGGTAAAGCTTTAGTTTTTCCTCAGCTCGCTTGCGTTCGGTTATGTCTCTTTTGACACTTACGTAACAAACTACATCCCCAGCATCATTGAGAACCGCAAAAGCCGAAAGCTCCACCTCAACTGTTCCCTCTTGCAAAGCCTTAATAAAGGTGATTTCGCCTCGGTAGCTCCCTGTTTCCGCCAAGCTTTGCAGTACCGACGCAAATGCCTGTTGTCCCATCTGATTTGCCGGGGTTTTTCCCCACAATTTTGAGGCACTGTAACCCAGCAAAGCCGTGTGAGCTTGATTTGTTTCTAAGTAATAGCCTTGGGGGTCTAAGATCGCGATCGCATCGTTGGATTTCAAAAAGATTTGTTGATAAAGTTGCAGCTTCAGTTCAGCTTGTTTCCGGGCGCTAATATCCGTGAACAAGCCGTAGTAAACTATCTCTCCCGATGCTTGTAATTCTGGCTGAGAAGCTCCTTGCACCCATTTAAGTTTTCCTGACGGAGTTACAATTCTTCCTTCCCACCGCCAAGGCTGCAAATTTTCAGCAGAAAGCGTCAGCGAGTTAACGAAATCATCTCGATCTTCGGGATGAATCATGTTAACAATTACATTAATATCCTGCTGAGCCTCCTCTGGTGCGATTTCATACAATTCTCGGCAGCCTGCGCTCACAAATGAGAAAGCCATTGAGCCGTCTGGATGTAAGTCAATTTGATATACCGTACCCGGTACGCTAGCAGTAATTTTTTGCAGTTTGGCTTGGCTTTCATTCCTGGCTTCATCTGTGGCCTGCAATTGACCAATCTCTCTAGAAAAACCCAAAACCCCAAATATATTACCCTCTGCATCGCATAGCGGCATTTTTTGCGTGTCAAAGATGTGCTGTTTTCCGCCTTCAAAGACGATCGCCTGGTAGGGATTGCGAACCCTCTCCCCAGCCAGCACAGCTCGATCTTCTTCGCGGATGCCCCTAATTTGGCTGTTGCGATCGCCAAATACTAATTCCGCTGAAAACCCTAATTCAATATCATCTTTGCCGATAATTTCCTCAACATTTTTTCCCCAATATTCAGCAAAACTTTGATTTACAAAAATGTATCTAAAGTTTCTATCTTTCGCAAAAACTCGGTCCGGGCCCTCCTCCATTACAGCCCGCAACAATAGTTCTTGACTTTCTGAATCCAGAGCCAAATTATTTGGAAATCTCTCCTTGGCACTGGTCGTTTGACGTGCTAAAGTTACTAACTGTTGGGCACAAATTTGAGCTACTGTGTGTAGCAAACAAAGGTGTTCCAAATTAAAAGCAGTTGCTTGCTCTGCACCAATGAAAAATACTCCCAACAATTCTTCACTGTCATCCAGGTTGGCTGGTGCCATCAAGACTGACTGAAACTGAGCAATTGGTGGCGGAGTGATGTTGTGCGCCCAGTCCCGATTGCCAGCAAGCCATTCAGCGCGAGCAGCTTGCAAGCGCCCTTCCATTTCGGCTTTGGTGCTAGCACTTAACGGCTGTAAGTGTTCCAGATATATTTGATCGTCCGGTAGCGTCAAAATTGCGATCGCCTGTGTGGGAATGAGGCGATCGAGATGTGCCAGACACGCAGACCAAATTTCCTCAACACTGAGAGCCGCTTGAACTTTTGCAGTAAGTTCGTTGAGAACTTGCAGTTCCAAGGTACGCTGGCGGACTTTTGCTTTGAGGCTGGCGGCTAGGATTTGCATAGTGCTCACCAAACTGGTTTGCTTATATTATAATTATTGATTTTTAAACTTTTTCAAACAATCATCTTAAAATACATCCGCCGAAAAAACAACTTTTTTATATTGAAATTACCTTCAACCGATAAAAAAAAAGCGTGCGATCGGGAGCAAAGCGGCACCGCAAAGCACCTGCTTGGCTCCCGCAGCGAGATTAGACGGCGAAATTATCCCATTAAAATCACGTTATCGATGACGTGGATGACGCCATTGTCTGCTTCGATATCCGCAGCGACAACTGTAGCATTTTTCACCTCAAAACCGTCAGAACAATCAATTTTAATCGGCGAACCTTCTAAGGAAGTAACAAAACCGAGTTTTGCCAAATCAGCCTTCATAAACTTCCCCGATACGACGTGAAACATCAAAATCCTGGTCAGTTGGGGAACGTTCTGCACTAGGGTGGTGATAGTTCCCGGCGGCAATTTCGCAAAAGCATCGTCAGTGGGTGCAAAGACAGTGAAAGGGCCCGGACTCTTGAGCGCATCTACTAAATTAGCTACTTGCACCGCCGTTACCAGGGTTTGAAACGAACCCGCACCTACGGCAATATCAACAATATCAGGCATTGTGTTTTACCTCATTTGCAAAAAATGTTCTCTTAAGTATCGTAAACTGAGGCTGGCAACAATACCTACTGTCTTTTTTGAAAAATTGGTAATTATTTTGTAGTGAGGACTTCAATCCTCAGATTTTTGCTGAGGACTTCAGTCCTCACTACAAACCTAATAATATAGGACTTACGCATGGGGGCCCAGAAACCGGGTTTTTTACGAAAATACTTCGTTAAAACCCGCAGATTAGGTAAAAAACCCAGTTTCGAGGAGTCGGAGTGCGTCAAGGACTGTAATAGTTATTTTACACGACATAATATTACTAACCGCTTGGCCATTTAACCGCGCGGTGCTTTTAAATTGCTACAAGACTGCTGGCGATTGTGATACCAAAACCTCTGTTTCTAAATCTGCTACTTCAGCATTTAGGTTTTCTCCCTTGTGAATGCTAAAACTGCCGTACAAAATTGAAATTTCAAAAATATCTGTAGTAATCACCGCAGGCTTGCGGTGTTCCGGCTCGCCAAATGAAATTCCGAAGAATTCAGCTTCCAGTTCGCCAACGGCCTCTTCATCGTGTACAGTCCAACTGATATCGCGACAGTCTTTGAAGGCCAGGATATAAGGCAATCTTTCTTCTGGATTGTAGACGCATTCAATTAATACTTCGTTTCCCCATGAAGATACTTTAACATTTGTGATTAAAGATGTAAAACCACCCAATCCAAGCAAGTTATAGTCCTCCTTCCAATCACTCATTTAATTTTTCTCCCCTATTGTGAGTACCTGGAATTAAATTACCAAATTCGTCTCTCGTCGGCAATAATTTACCATCTCTATCGAGACGCAAACCTTTGTTGATATTTCTTCCATCTGCTCCATATTTCGGTGCAGCCGTTCTAATCACTTCACCGTTAGGACGGATCATTACTGTTGACTTATCAAAAAATTTATATGCAACATAACCCTCTCTAGTAGTTCTGATTTCTGCACCCAATCCCTGCAAAAAATCATCTACTTCTTGGCGAGTCATCCCGGTTAAGTCTCCAAACTCAGATGCAATTCCATTTCCTGCAACTCCCTGACTCGGCACCCAAGTCTCCTCACCAACCATGGCATCTTCGAGTTTAGCACAGTTGCAGAATCGGAAAAAGGAAGTTCCGCAACGGATTCGCTTTCTGAGGATGTAACGCAATACGGTTCAGTTAAGGCTCAAATAGTGGTAAATTAGGTATGGTGTCCAAAAATGGAGAGCAAGTAAGGTGCAT
>NZ_JAUBRM010000080.1:0-29300 GCF_036701905.1 Microcoleus sp. MON2_D5 | reverse complement strand
CAGGCTATAAAGGCAATGGTTAACTCCGCTGTGCAGACCCCATCTTTAATCCCTCAAGTTTAGACCTGAATCCTTACGATTTTTTTATGAAGAACGTCCGTCCTAATTCCCCAAACTTTGAGGACGGACGTTTTCACTGCCAACGTAGAAAGGCAGAGCCTTGAAACGAGGAAATAACGCAGCTTATCAGCTAAACTGTTGAGCGTAGTAGCCAGCATAGCGAGCTCCCTTTTCCAGCAACTCCTCGTGCGTCCCAGATTCGACAATTCTGCCTTTTTCCAAAACTAAAATGCGATCGGCTCTCCGCACAGTAGCCAAGCGGTGAGCGATAATAAACACAGTGCGATCGCGCATCAATCTTTCCAGCGCTTCTTGGACTAAACCTTCGGATTCCGAATCCAGCGCCGATGTCGCTTCATCCAAAATCAATATTCTGGGATCAAGCAAAACTGCACGGGCGATCGCAATTCTTTGTTTCTGTCCGCCAGATAAATTTACACCCCTTTCTCCTACCCAAGTTTGATAACCGTCGGGAAACTCACTAATGAATTGATGAGCGTTAGCAATCTCCGCAGCTTTTTGCACATCTTTCAGTTCATAATAAGATTGACCAAAAGCGATATTTTGAGCAATTGTACCCGAAAATAAAATCGTTTCTTGCGGTACAATTCCGATTTGTCGCCGCAGAGTATTTAAGGTGACATCTTGAATATCAATACCGTCAATTAAAATCTGTCCCGCTTGCGGATCGTAAAATCTGGGTAGCAAATTTACTAAAGTAGTTTTACCCGCACCGGATGCACCCACGAGAGCAATCATTTCTCCGGGAAGTGCCAGTAAACTCATATTTTGTAAAATCGGAACCCCCCCTTGCCCCCCCTTATCAAGGGGGGGTTGAGGCTGTTTTCCCCCATTGTCAAGGGCGGGTTGAGAGGGGTAGGCAAAATTAATGTTGCGGTATTCGACTTTGCCTGTAACATGGGGAAGTTCAATTGCGCCCGGTTTTTCGACTACTGTTGGTTCAATTGCTAATAATTCAAAAATGCGATCGCTAGAAGCTTCTCCCTGCTTAAAATCTCCGTAATTAGCAGTTGTAATAGCGATGGGGTCAATTAAAAGTGCCACCCCTGCGATATAACTGATAAATTCAGTACCTGTAAGATTTCCTTGAGAAATTTGCCAACCTCCCAGGAAAAAGAGCAAAATCACACTCATCGCTTCCAGAAAGCCAACTACAACGAACTGAAGTGCTTTTATTCGTTCTGACAAATACTTAGCGCGGCGGTTTTGTTCTGCTTCTTCTGCAAAGCGGGCAATTTCGTAGTCTTCAGCCACAAATGCTTTGATTAAGCGAATGCCGCTGAATACTTCTGTCAGCAAAGCGGATAAATCAGAGATGCGATTTTGACTTTGGCGCGAGTAACTTAGCAGTTTCTCGCCAAACCAACCAATTAAGATAGCCATCAGCGGTGCAATAATTAATGCACCTAGAGTTAATTGCCAGTTGAGATAAATCATATACCCCAGCACGGCAATTAGCTGCAAAACACAAGGGATAAACTGATGAAAAAATTTATTTACGACTTCGCCAATGCGGTCAATATCTTCTGTGAGGCGGTAGGATAAATCTCCGGTTTTGGCGGTTTCAAAGTAGCCGATATTGAGTTTTTGCAGGTGGGAGTAGACTTTTTTGCGAATTTCTAAAGCAATAGTCAAAGCAGCTTTTGCCATCAGCGTATCTTGACCGTACTGGGCTGTACCGCGAATTAGAAATATGATGGCGCTGAGTGCAGCAATTTGAGCGAAGCCTTTTAAATCTCCATTACCTATAAATTTGGCTGTTTCGCCAACCAGCCACGCTATAATCGGCCAAAATATGGTAAATACTACGGTACAAGCTAATGCTTTACCGATGGTTTGTTTTTGGGGACGGAGGTAGGGTAAGATTTGCCAGTATGTCGATCGAGTTTTCAAGATATTTTGCCCTCGCAAATTCTGTTTTTGGGGATCTCTGCAAGAATATTCAAACTTCGATCCCCCCTAACCCCCCTTAATAAGGGGGGAACAAGATTATTATTCCAAGTCCCCCTTTTGAAGGGGGATTTAGGGGGATCTCTGCGTAAGTCATAGAGATATCTGAGCCAGAATATGATAACAGTGATCGGGCAAATCTCAACAATCATTCTTCACCGAAAGCATCCGGGATAGAAAGCCCACGGATTCATCTGTGGGGTTCATTGTCCAATTCTTCAATTCTTCAATCTAAAATCTAAAATCTAAAATCTAAAATCATTCTTGACCGTCGGCATGAGTAGCCTGTACCTTAGCCCCCGCGACTACTTCGCCCCGAAAGGCGGCTGACTGTCCGGGTGCAAGAGTAACTGGTTCAGCGTAGATAAATCCGTTGTCAATTAAATTGCCTGACTCGTCCAAAACTTCATAATTGACTTTGACATTCTTGATTATTTTGCAGCCTTGATTAAGGACTTGACCGCTGAAAACGTTGCCGTCATAATTAGTCGCCGCAATTGACACTTGGGCAGCGATGTTGGCACCGGAAATGCAAGTTTGGGAAGTTCCTAAAGATGGCTGTTTCTCGCATAACTTGCCCAAGTCTACTGTTTTGCCGTCGGGGGTTTTCATGTAGCAAAACGGCTCATCAACTGGTAAAGCTTGAGCCATTGTATTTGTAAAGTCTGTAAGCAGAGGGCGAGCCGAGAGCGGCGATATTAGCAAACTAGATAAAGCTAGTGTTAAAGGTAAAATAATCATGTTTTTTGACAAAAGTTTGTACAATATAATTCACATAACTTTTACGTTTGCATATCTCTCTGTATGGTGGATATTATGACTAATGTAATTTTTCGGGCGGGCTAGAAGCCCACCCCACAAGAATTAGATGTGCGTTGCTCAAAGCCACACCACAAGAATTAAATGCGCGTTGCTCAAAGCCACCACACAAGGATTAGATACGCACCTTACGAGATTATCTAATACTCGGCTTTCTATTCCTAAGATTCTGCGCCCCGGGAACTTTCCGGCTGGGACGGCGATTGTTCAAATTACTCGCAGTTCGAGCATTCAAAGCCTCAGCAGAAGGTATCAAACCTAAGTCTTGCAAAATTTCAACAGCCGCCCTTTGTCCAGTTTCGCAACCGCCTTCCATGTAACCTTGATTTTCCAGCGAAGTGTGTTCCCCGGCAAAATATAAATTGCCAACTCGTTCGCCTTCAACGCCGTACATTTGTGTCCACTGTCCGACTAAATAGCAGGCATAAGAACCTTTGAAAAAGCGTTCTCCCGGCCAATAAGCTCGCACAGCTTTGCCCGATCGCAAATTTCTCACTCCGGGAAAAACTCTTTCAAATTGGTTCAAAAATCTTTGTGCTTGGTCTTCTGGAGTTCCGGCGCCGATCGACAAACCCTGCTTTCCTCCTGTAAAATTAGTAACTAAACCGTTAGGAGTAGGGGCGAAAGGCGTAGCTTCCCAGGTATTCTGGAATCCTAAATCGCTATAAACAGAAGCAGTCGATCGATAAAGTTCCCGCCAAATTCGGCTGCGGTAGCCAGTAATTAACTTAGAATTAGTACCGTAACCCAACTGCTCGATCGCCCTGCGTTTTGGTTGGGGTAAAGGTACGTTAATTCTAACGTCTCGCAGAGTGCTGAACGGCAAAGTTAACAAAACTCGCTCGTAAGTGCGCTCGAACGCGCTTTGTCCCGATCGCAAATTTACCCGATAGCGGCCATCCGGCAAAAGAGTAATCGCTTCCAAAACCGTCCCCGCTTCGATCGAACCAGACAATTGACCCGCCAAACGGTTGATAATTTGACTGTTACCGCCGTCAATTTGATAACGCTCATCGCTGTTGCCGTACAATTCAAAACTGCCCGCCTCAGAACCGATTAAAAACAGCAGATTTAACGCCGACTGTTCTTCAGGATCTCGACCGTATTCAGTCGTGTAAGCAATGCGGAGTAACTGCCGGACAAGCGTGCTAGTCTCAGCTTGGTCTACATATTCAGCGATCGAAAGATTGTCCAATCTTTCCGCTGCTTCCGTAAAATCGAGATAGCTAATTTCATCGCCAACCGCCTCCAAATCAGCAGTAATTTTAGTCGCTAGCGGCGCAAATTCCGCGATTAATTGCTCAAGAGAAAAGCGGCGCCCTTGAAAGAAAAAAGTATCCTTCACCAGTCCACTCTGCACTTGGGCTAAGTCGATCGCCCGCAAACCCAATTCCGACGCCAGCGAGATTAAATTAGTGTGGCCGGTGTCAATAAATTCTCCCCCCAACTCCGCCGGAATCAGCGTTCCAGCCACCTTGGGAATAGTGCGTATCCGCCCCCCCACGCGGTTAGTTGCCTCGATTATATCGGCGCGCACGCCCGCTTGGCGCAAGCGATAAGCCGCCGTCAAACCCGCAATCCCCGCACCCACAACCAAAATGGGCGATCGTCCGCCCTGTTGAGCAAAAGCTCCCCCTCCCTCCCTGGTAAAAGTCGCAGCAGCGACAGCCCCCGCAGCAGCTAAGCCCCCGTGCAGCAAGCGGCGCCGAGATATGGCAGAATTGGGAATGCCAGCGCTCAGCATCCCCAGCAGTTCATCAGCCGGAATGCCCGTTTCCCTTGATTTCTGAGCAATACTCGCAGCGCGGCGCAGCATTGCCATCAGTCCAGATTTAGCCATAATTAAGACATCCTCACAAAACAAAACTTTGATGTAAACTGGATTCTCGATCGTGCACTTTCCAGACTAAAGTCCAGAGAGATTTTTTTAATAATGCTAACCCTCAGAACACTGTTCGACAGCAAATTTTATCTCGAAAACAACCCAGATGTCGCGGTAGCAGTTGCCAGAGGCACGGTATCGAGTCCCTTCGATCACTACCGAAAAATTGGCAAATTTGAAAATCGCGACCCCAATGCCCTGTTCGACGCCAGCTATTATTTAGACACCAATACAGATGTAGCGACATCAGCGAAACTCAACGGTTTTTCAGGCGCCGATCACTTTATCAGATTCGGTCAATTTGAAGTTCGCAACCCCAACCCATTCTTCGATGTTAATTTTTATCTAACAAGCAACCCCGACGTTCAGACAGCAGTCCAAACAAATCAATTTACCGCATTTGAACACTACTTCAAAGTCGGTCAAATAGAAAACCGCAAACCCAGCGTTTTCTTCGATCCCAGCTTTTATCTAGAAAAATATCCGCTGGTAGCAGCAGCAGTCAATAGCGGCGCAGTTAAAAGTGCGATCGACCACTACATTCAATTCGGTCAACAAGAAGGAGTGTTGAGCACTCTCCCCGATCCCGCAGACAATTTGAACGCAGCAAAAAGCCTAGGCATTCTGACAGAAATTCAAACGGCGAGCGATTTTGTGGGAGCTGCTGAACCAGCCGACATTTACAGTTTCATCCTCAACACTCCCAGCCTTTTCAGTGTAACTGTTGACGGTTTGAGTGCAGATGTTGATGTTGAATTAATTCAAGATATCAACGGCAACGGCGCAGTTGGATCAGACGATCTTATTGCTTCGTCTAACAATTTAAGCACGGCTTCAGAAACAATTGTCAGCAATGGGCCTTTACCTGCGGGGATTTATTTCGTCCGCGTTTCTCAATTTCAAGGCGATACAAATTATGACTTGAGATTGCTTTCCGCTCCTTCTCCCACGCCGCTTCTATGACATGAGGGTTTACACTCGAAGGCAGTCCAAATCAGAAGGTGGAAGACAGAATGCAGAATTAAAGAATAATTTATAATTAAATAATTCTGCGGGTTTGTCAGTTAGATACTGTCCGGTTAATGACTTATAATATAATTGTTTGTTGTCACCCTCTTAAGAGAAGAGAAGACTTAAGTCCTCACTACAAACCTAATTATAAATTTTTGACCGTACTTGATATTAAAACAAACAATTCTTTCTTCCATCTTCCATCTTCCATTGGGCCATCTTTCACTTATTAGTTTCTTACCCCCTGGGAGAGGGCAAAGATTGAACAGGTGCCGGAGGCCAATTAGAGCGACTTCTGGTTAGAGTAGTAGACACCAAAGCATAGCCCAAAACAGCGGGAAGCACGATCGCGCTCAGAAACACGATCGCCGCAGCCCAACTCATCGCATTCGAGATCGGGCCGTAATGAGTGCGGTAAGGATCAAAGGTGGGTAAATTAGGCCTCGGGGCGTCCCGCAGCGCGATCGGACGTTTGAACCGCACTCGCCTGTCGTCGAGCTTTTCGAGCAAAATCCAGCCAACCTCCGCCTCTTCCCGGCACAGCTTGTGAAAAATCGCAGGATTGCGAAACAAATCGTTGCTAGCCCGCACAATCTTGTACTCCCAAACCGTCAAATCAACAGCATTAGGAGCGGGTTTGGGATTGCCATTGGAGGGCGCATTTTCAGGCGCATTAAAATTATCCTCTTGAGATTCGTACCGAGTCAAAACTTCCTCCTCCTCGTTGTATTTTTGCCACGCAGCCGCTTGCTCGCGGCTCACCAATACACCCGCGAGCGCCGCCTCTAAGCCGAGACTGCCAACCATCAAACTCCAAATCAGAATTTCAACCATAAAAGGAGTTAAAAATCAAAAACTAGAAAGACTCACTTTTAACTTTCAATCTTTAATTTTCAAATAGCCTTCCACCACACAATCTGCACCCACTGCGCGCCAAGAAACCCGATCTAAAGCCAAAGCATCAGTCATTGCCGAAAACCCCAAATCTCCTACAGGAGTTGGAGCTCCTTGGCCGCCGACAATTTTAGGAGCAATAAAAGCCATAATTTTTTGAACTGCACCCTCAGCAATTGCCTCGGCCGCCAAAGTGCCACCACACTCCCAGAGTACAGAAAGAAAAGATCGATCGTACAAATAAGCCATAACATTAGTCGGTGTCAGAGGCGAGAGCTCCACAACTTCCACCCCTTTGGCGATCAAAAATTCCTGAAATTCCGGGTTAACCCCAGGTTCAGTCAGCACCAAAGTAGCCGCCACAGAGGTTTCCCACAACCAAGCCGACTTCGGCAAATCCAGAGTGCGGCTCATCACCACCCGCAGGGGATTATTCCTATCAGGCTGGTGACTTGTCAGTAGAGGATTGTCCAGACGCACCGTATTTCCCCCAACAATCACAGCATCGCAGCCCACGCGCAACCGGTGTACCTCGCTCCGAGCCTCCTCGCCTGTTACCCAAGCGCTGTGGCCGCTACTGGTAGCAATTTTACCGTCCAAAGTCATTGCATATTTCAAAATTCCAAAAGGCCGGCGGTACAAAATCCGGTGTACAAAAGCCTCGTTGAGTTTTTGGCAAGCTTCCCCTTCCACTCCCGCCACCACTTCAATGCCAGCCTCTCGCAACCGGGCCAGCCCAGTTCCAGCTACCAAAGGATTCGGATCGACCATGCCAGCCACTACTTTTGCCACCTTGGCCTTAACTAAAGCTTCGGAACAGGGGGGAGTCCGGCCGTAGTGGTTGCAGGGTTCCAGGTTCACGTAGACGGTCGCTCCTTCGGCGAGTTCCCCCGCTTCCCGGAGCGCAAAAACTTCGGCGTGAGGTTGACCGGCACCGGGATGAAACCCTTCGCCGACAATCTTGCCGTCTCGGACAATTACAGAACCGACAAGGGGGTTGGGTGCGGTTTTGCCGAGAGCGCGGCGAGCCAATTCTATGCAGCGGCGCATCATGGCTCGATCGAACTCTTGAATTTCGCTGTTGTCCAGTTGTTTTGTACCTTGCTGCTGTCCGTTAGCTAAGCTGGCGATCGCTTGAGCGTCCGCCGGAAAAGTTTCCATAAGATTTTGGTATGATATCTATCCCTGAGTGTACTGACTTTGATGTTAATTTTGGCTGCGATCCGACGATCGATTGCGGCTGGGGCAAACAGTACGTTACCACTGAGATATTGCACCATTCTCAATTAGCCTTTCATGAACAGGCAAGATGCCTGTTCCACAAGAAAATTTATCTTTTGTGGAACTGGCATCTTGCCCGTTCTTGACAATGGTGCAAGATGTGAGTTACCGGGAGTGAAGGGCAATTTAGGGCGATCGGGCAGGCACGCCCCAACAAATAGCTTTAACATGAGGAAAGAATAGCAGGCGCTTGAAAAAACAATGAGTCAGGACATGAAGCGGGAATTTGCCAGCCGCGACGAATTAATTGCCTACGTGCGTGAACAGTTCCCCGAAGCCGCCGCCCGGGACAGCAGCGTAGCCCCAACCCCAGGCGGGCGGAAAGCAGCCGAGACAGCCCTGCAACAAGTCGATCCCGGCAAGTACGCCTCAACCCGCAATTTCCTCAACGGTGCGATAACCCGCTTGTCGCCCTATGTGCGCTACGGAGTTTTGAGTCTGGCGGAAGTCCGGGATGCCGTGCTAGAGAAGGTGCGGCATCGAGAAGAGGCCGTAAAACTCGTCAACGAGTTGGGTTGGCGGGATTATTGGCAGCGACTGTACGCGGAATTGGGCAACGGGATTTGGCAAGACCGGGAACCCTACAAAACTGGCTACACTGCTAAAGATTACAGCGAAACTCTGCCGGAGGATGTCATTGAGGGATCGACTGGTTTGGTTTGCATCGACAGTTTCAGCCGCCAGTTGCGAGAAACTGGTTATTTGCACAATCACCAGCGGATGTGGACTGCCGCTTATCTCGTACACTGGCGCCGAGTGCGCTGGCAAGCCGGAGCTCGCTGGTTTTTGCAACATTTGCTAGATGGAGATCCGGCGAGCAACAATCTTTCTTGGCAGTGGGTAGCAAGCACTTTTAGTCACAAACCTTATTTTTTTAATCGCGAAAATTTGGAGCGTTACACTAAGGCGGTTTATTGTCGCGATTGTCCTTTTTATGGGCAATGCGATTTTGAGGGAACTTATGAATATTTGGAAGGGCAGTTATTTCCTAATGGAGAAAAGGTCGATCGTAGCGGCGGTTCTAAAAGTTGGCAAGACTTTCAAAAGCGCCGGAAAAATTAAGGAAGTTCGGCAACCGATTCGCTTTCTTCGGATTTAACGGATTTAACACCAATTCTCCATTACCCATTACCAATTACCAATTCCCAATTCCCAATTCCCAATTCCCAATTTATGAACAATCCGATTATTTGGCTGCACGGCGACTGTTTGAGTCCTGAAGGCCCGGCTTTTAAAGCGCACCCAGAGGCACCGGCAATCTGGGTTTGGGATGATGCGCTCATTGATGAATGGCAGTTGAGTCTCAAACGAATGGTGTTTATTTACGAATGTTTGCTGGAGTTGCCGGTAGTTATTCGGCGGGGCGATGTGGCTGCGGAAGTTATCGCTTTTGCTAAAGAATCCGGCGCGAATCAAGTGGTGACTGCGGAAAGTCCCAGTCCTCGGTTTCAGGATATTTGCCGGGAAATTAAGCGATCGCACCCTGTAGAAGTTTTGCCGCCCGAACCCTTTGTCCGCTACGATGGTTACATTGATTTGAAGCGTTTTTCCCGCTATTGGCGCGTCGCTGAAAAATATGTTTTCTAATTGTAATTGGGAATTGGAAATTGGAAATTGGAAATTGAAAAGAGGTGTTCTTTTCTCTTCTTCCCTCTTCCTTCTTCCTTCTTCCTTCTTCCTTCTTCCCTCTTCCCTCTTCCTTCAACTCCCCTTCAAACGCTCCAACAGCCATTGAAATCTCGATGCCGCCAAATCGGGATTTTCGACATTTTCCGGGATAGCCCCCTCGTCGTCGGGCTCTTGATACATTAAACCATCACTATCATCGCCGAAGCGCTGGACTGTACCCCGCAGTCTCGACGAAAGAAATTTGGTAATCGCCCGATAAAAGCGCAGGGAAAAAAGCACGTCTTGCTCTAGTTTTTCAGTTAGCAGCCGCCTCGGAATTGACAGGATGAGGCACTCTTCAATTGCCGTGACGGTAGCAGAAGGAAGCCTCCCGTCTACAAAAGACATTTCGCCCAAAACTTCCCCGGCAATAATTTTTCCAATTTCTTTGTCGCCCAAAGATGATACAGCAACGCTCAAAGTTCCCTCCAGAACTATGTACAGGGCGTCTAAGGGCTTACCTTCGGTGATGAGGGTTGTGCCGGGGAGGATTTGGGTGCGGGTGCCGTTGGCGAGCATCCAATCGATGTCGCGATCGCTCAATTCGCCTAAAATGACTAGAACTTTGCTCATAAAGTCAGGTTCAGATGAGATAATTTGTATTTTTTTACTTGTTTAGTTGCGTGCTGTTGTTAGATGGTCAGACCCTGAGCGAAAGCGAAGGCTAAACTTTACAAATAGAACACTAAATTTTACACAATTTTCATAATATTCAGTAATTTTGACACGATCGAGCCACAAATATTTCTCGGATCGGTGGTATTATTCTACATTAATTGTCACGGACTGTGCAGCAGCCGATCGCGTTGTTTTAACTGCACTTGCTTTGGAGGGCGGGGCTGCCAAAACTGTTTTGAAAGCTTGTTGTCTCTTGATTTCGAGCTGGTGCGCCCTCAAAAACCGGATTTTTCCGGCGTGGCTGCGAGTGCAGCGCCCCCAAGTACAGTATTGTAGAATGCCAGCCCGACGCGCGATCGACCTCTTAATTAAACAGGAGCAAGGGTGCAATCATCCCTAGGATTGATTTTTTGGCGATCGATCTGTAAATTAAAATTAGCCTCTAAACCCACCGTCCGTTCTTGAATCTAATCAGCTTGAGAGTTGACTATTCAACGGTAAAATGGCAATCTAGGAACAACACAACTCATATTTGTGTCTTTTTTTAGGAAAGCTCTTGACGGTCGCCCTCAAACACTTACACTTTTAACACACCCTTCATTGAGGAGTATCTATGAATAGTCTATTTTCCAAGTCTACTTTTGCGTTAATAAATCTTGCAGCTTTAGCTGTTTGTTGCAGTACCATGTCAGCGAAAGCTGAAACTGGCAACTTGCCCGATGTCGCTACAACTGCAACAATAGCCGCTCAAAATATTGACCAAATTTCTGAGCCGACAGCAACTTCAGCAGTTAAGCCCGACGCAGAAACAACGGCTAGTAATAAAAAAATTGATTCTATCACTTGGAGCGAACTAACAGAAGCGGCAGAGCCAGTCGCCTCTGAACCGGCAGCCAACTTGCAAGTATCTATTGCTGCACCCGAAAAATCGGAAGCAGCAACATCTGAAATTGCTGAGACAGAAACAGCGCAAAATACCTCTATTGCTGCTGAAACTGAAAATTCGGAAGAAACTGCTAAAATTGCTGATAATGGTGTCGAAGTGCAGTCAACAGTCGAGACTGCCAAAAAGAGCGATCGACCTACCTCAATTGTTGCCGAGAGCAATAATCTTGAAGTAACAGCAACGAAGGAAGAAAAAGAAGTCCAAACAGCACAAGAATTGTTGAGCAATCCTGTCAGCACTTCCGCCTCAGCTCTGACAAACCAACCGAAAGTTGCTGAAAAACCGGCAACTGCCTCAGAACCAACTGAAAAAGTGGCTCAAGGAACTCAAATCCGACCAGGCCGAGCAACCCGTTCTGGGCCCAGCTACGTCGGCATTGGCGGCAATGTAGGTTTTGGCGGAGATTCAGCCTTAGGCGACGGTTCATTTGCGATTATTAGCAAAATCGGTTTGACGAACAATTTGTCGGTGAGACCGACTGTTTTGTTCCGCGACAACTTAACTCTTGTAGTTCCCGTTACCTTCGATTTTGTATCTCAAGAGACCGTCGAAGTCAGCGAGGATTTTGTGATTAGTGCTGCTCCCTATGCAGGTGCTGGCGTGATAGTTACTACCGGGGATGACGGTAATTTTGGCTTCCTGATTTCGGGGGGTGTAGATGTGCCGCTGACGAGAAATTTAACAGCAACAGCCGGATTGAATATTGGTTTTGTTGACGGAGCTGACGTGGGATTGTTAGTCGGTGTCGGCTATACGTTCCCGAATCTTGCCCGGTAGTGTTGGTGTTTGAGCAAACGCAGGACAAGTAAATAGGCGTGGGGTTGGCTGTAGGAATACGGTCAACCCTTTTTGATGGAAAATCTGCCTATGCGATCGATGTAGGGTGCGCCACAAGCAGAGAGCGCCGAGATTGATTTTTGTGAAAGATATAATGATGGTTGGATCGACCTGAGATGTTGCGTCATATTCAATAAGCTTTTTATGGACGGGCAGGATGCCCATCCCACAATCAAATTCACTCTTTGTGGAACAGGCCGGAAAGCCTGTTCTTGAAAATGTTGCAAGATATGGGCTCGATCGCACTTTCTCACAAACCACCCGAAAAAACCGTGACTAAAACAGAAATCTTAGCAGCACTCAAAAACCTGACAGCAGAAGAACGCCTAGAAATCATTGAAGCAGCTTCGCGGATGATGCGCGAAGAAATAGAAGAAAAAGCCCAGCGCAAAGCTGAGAGAAAGCGGAGACTCAGAGTTGCAGCAGAAGCAGCAGTCAAAGATTATATGCCGGGAGGTGCTTTACATGATTTGTGGTCGCCTGATAGCGAACCCTATTTTCAATCCGAGGAAGAATACCTTAACGCAGGGATAAAAACTAATGCGTAGAGGCGAAATCTGGCTGGTTGCGCTTGAACCTACTGTGGGCGCCGAAATCGGCAAAACTCGTCCGGTAGTAATTGTCACTGATGAAACGGTTGGAATTTTGCTGCTTGAAGTTATTGTTCCCATCACTGACTGGAAAGAGCGATACACCGAGAGAAATTGGATGGTTCGACTAAAACCAAGCGGCGAAAATGGCTTGGCGAAACTCTCCGCCGCTGATACTTTTCAAGTCCGTTCCGTTTCCCAACAAAGATTTGTCCGACAACTCGGAACCCTGTCCGAGACAATTATGGAAGAAATTGCAGAAGCACTGACAATTGTTCTGGATCTGGATTGAATAACTAGGCAACAGCGTACAAATAGTGTTATTTATAGATAGATTGTATGGCGCGATGGCCTAAATGATTCCTATACAACTTACACTCAAAAATTTTCTCAGCTATCGCGAAGCTGCTTTAGACTTTCGCGGCCTGCACACTGCTTGCATTTGCGGGCCTAACGGTGCTGGCAAATCCTCCCTCTTAGAAGCCATATGCTGGGCACTTTGGGGCTGTTGTCGCAGCGATATAGAAGACAATATCATCCACATCGGCGAAACAGATGTGCGCGTTGATTTCACTTTCTCCACCGGCGGCCAAATCTACCGGGTGATTCGCAACCGCCGGCGCGGACAATCGGGAAGTGTGGAATTTCAAGTCAGCTTGAATTCGGCCGTGACTGAGGAAAAACTTAATTTTCGCACGCTTACAGACAAGGGCCTGAGAACAACTCAGCAAAAAATCCTCGAACACATCAAACTAGATTACGATACTTTCATCAACTCGGCGTATTTGCGGCAGGGGCGAGCTGATGAATTTATGCTTAAAAAGCCGATCGAACGCAAACAAGTTTTAGCCAACCTGCTCAAACTCGACTCCTACGATACTTTATCCGAACAAGCCAAAGATACGTCCAAACAATTTAAAGCTCAAGTCGAAGTGCTCAAACAGAGTTTGCTAACCGTACAAGAGCAACTGCAACAAAAAGAGACGATCGCCTCCGAACAAACTCAATTGCAGCAAGCAACCGATTTGCTCTCTTCACAGCAGCAAGCCGACACAACCGAGTTGCAGCAACTGCAACTCCAGCACCACAACCGCCAAACTTGGCAAAAACTCCTCGCCGGCCACCAGCAACAGCACTACAATATCTCTCAAGAATGCCGCCGCTTGCAGCAAGAACTCAGCGCAGCCAAACAGCAGCAAAATGAGCTGCAAGCCCTGCTGATCCAAGAAAATGAAATAACAGAAGGTATCGCGTATTTCCACAGATTGCAAGCCACAGAAGAGACTCTCTCTGGCAAATTCAAAGCTAACCAACAAGCCCAAAATCAGCGTCAGCAATTGCAAGAACAGCAGCGGCAAGAACTGAGCTTTTTGCAAAGCAAAATTCAGCAGTTGCAAGCTCAATTAGATGTTTTAGAACAGGATGAAAAAGATGTTCTGGAGATTCTCAAACAGCAGCCGGAGGTTGACAAAGGACTCGCACAGTTGCAAGCAGTTCGATCGCGCCTCAACGAACTAGAGCAACTGCAACTGCAAGTTTCGCCGCTGCTACAACAGCAGCAGCACAAGCAACAAAAGCTCGATCGCGCCCGCGCCGGTTTAACCGCCCGCTTAGACGAAATCAACCGACAGGTGCAAGTTCAGCAGCAGCAGCGACAGCCAAAATTACAGCAGGAAATCTCGGCTATCGCCAATCAAATTTTGCAGTTGGAAAACAAGCGAGTTTATCAGCAGCGAGTCCGCGAAAAAGGTCAAGAAAGGCACGACTTTCTGGGAAACCTGCAAGCCAAAAGCCGCGACTATCAAACCAGACTCGCCGAGCTCGACCAAAAACTGCAACTGCTGCGGAAACATGAAGGAGAAAAAACCGCAGGCGAAGGTCAATCCTCGAATTTTGCGGAAAACGAGCCATCGAATTCGCCTTTAATGGTGCGGGATGCAAATTTTGGCAATTGTCCTTTGTGCGATCGGCCTTTAGACGAACACTACTGGAATTTGGTAGTCACAAAACACCACTCCCAACAGCAGGAAATCTGGAACCAACTGTGGGTTGTCCGCGAACAGTTGGCCGTCTCCGAGCGCGAAATTCAAGTCCTCAGACAGGAATACCGCGAACTAGAAGAGGAATTAGCGCCCTACCAAGAATTGCGGGAACGCCGCAGCCATTTGCAAGCACAATTAGATAGCCTGGGCCAAGACGAAAACCGACTGCAAAGTATGCGTCAAGACGCTGCGGAAATAGAGCGGTTGCTGCGAACCGGCGAGTATGCAGCTTCGGATTTGACCGAACTCCAGCAAATCGAACAGCAACTGCAACAGCTCAATTACAGCGATAGCAGCCACTCCCTTGCCCGCAGCGATGAAAAGCGCTTGCGGTGGGCCGAAATTAAGCAAGCTCAAATCAAAGACGCTCAGCAGAAACTGAAGAAAATTAATGCCCGCCGCCCGGATTTGCAAACTCAATTAGCCACAGTACAGCAACAGTTAGAACAGCAAAAAAATAGCTCGGAAATACAGCAGCAAATTCTGTCTTTAGATAGATACATTGCAGAAGTTGGCTATAATTTGGAACAGCACGAACACGTCCGCAGCGAAATGCGCCGCTCGCAGTTTTGGATCGCCCGCGCCGAAAAACTGCGAGCGGCCACTCAGCAGTACCCGCAAGTGCTGCAGCGCGTTAATGAAATAGCAAATTCCATCGCCGTGCGCGATCGAGAGTTGCAAGCTGTCAGCGCTCAAACTGCCGCGATGAACCAGCAATTGCAAGAATATCCCGATCCCACAGCCCGCATAAGTGCGATCGAACAGCAAATGAGTCGCCGCCGCCAGCAGCTAGACCAACATTTGGGAAGTCTCGGACGCCTCCAGCAGCAGCAGCAAAATCTGGAAACTCTGCAAGTTCAGCTAGTAGCTCAAAAAGAGCAAATGCAAGTTGCAAAACGCCAGCAGCGAGTTTATCAAGAGTTGGGTCAAGCCTTTGGTAAAAACGGCATTCAAGCTTTAATGATTGAAAATGTTTTGCCTCAACTCGAAGCTGAAACAAATCAGATATTGTCGAGATTGAGCGCGAATCAATTGCACGTTCAATTTATTACTCAGCGGGCTGCTGCTTCTAAAAAAGCAACTAAATTGATTGACACTTTAGACATTTTAATTGCTGATGCTCGCGGTACTCGCGCCTACGAAACTTACTCGGGCGGTGAAGCTTTTCGGATTAATTTTGCGATTCGGCTGGCGCTGGCGAGACTGCTGTCTCAGCGGGCGGGCACGGCTTTGCAAATGTTGATTATTGATGAGGGATTCGGAACTCAGGATGCTGAAGGGTGCGATCGGCTGATTGCTGCAATTAATGCGATCGCCTCCGACTTCGCCTGCATCCTCACCGTTACCCATATGCCGCACCTGAAAGAAGCTTTTCAAGCCAGGATTGAAGTAAGCAAAACTGCTCAGGGTTCTTCCATCAGCTTGTCAATTTAAAAGGGTTGACGAGCCGGATGAAAGGAGGAGAAGAAAAAAAGTTGAAAATATCAGTATTTTTACCTTCTGTTTTCTTTCCCCCTTCGCTATTTTCACCTTCTGTTTTCTGGATAAGTGCCGAATGTCTTTGGTTATACTAAATTCCCCAAAAGAAGGCAATTGTCTGCCCGTGTCCCAAACCATAATGGAATCAGTCATTGCCGATCTAAAATCTAAAATCTAAAATGGTATTAGTCGTCATTTCCAAAAAGAAGGCAATTGTCTGCCCGTAGTCCAAACCATAATGGAATCAGTCATTGCCGATCTAAAATCTAAAATGGTATTAGTCGTCTCCCCCGTCGGCTTTTGTGGGCTGCTGACTTTGTTAAAAAAGCTAAATTGAAAATAAAATTATAGAATAAGAATGGCTCAAGCTATTTATAAATTTTTATTGTTCTGTCCCCTCCCTGGGAATTTGGATATTGCCACAGATGACAACAGACTCTTTCCACCTGTCTCTCCTAGAGCGGGCGATCGCAGCGTCGAGCAACAGCATCCTCATCGCGGATGCTCGCAGGCCTGACATACCTATTATCTACTGCAATCCTGCTTTTGAGAAACTGACCGGTTACAGTGCCGAAGAAGTTATTGGACGCAACTGCCGATTTTTGCAGGGTCCCGATACAGATCGGGCCGAATTAGATAAACTCCGCAGCAGCTTGCGAGCAGGAACGGAAATTCAGGTTGTTCTAAAAAATTATCGCAAAGACAAAACTCCTTTTTGGAACGAATTAATCGTTTCCCCCATCCTAGACAACGAGGGAAAATTAACTCATTTTATCGGAGTTCAGAACGATATTAGCAAAAGAGTAGCAGCCGAAACAGCCCTGCAAGAAAGCGAAGAAAGATTGCGGGCGATCGCCACTGTGACTCCCGTTCCCATGTCAATTACGCGCCTAGAAGACAGCGTTATTTTGTATGCAAATCCTGCCCTCGGGGAAAGTTTAGGTTTGAGTTCCGAACAACTTATCGGACGCAAAAAAATTGAACTTTATGCCAATATCAATGACCGCCGTCAATTGATAGAATTAGTCAAACAAAACGGTTTTAGCGACAGCGAACAAATCTGCCTTAGGAAAGCAAACGGCAGTTTGTTTTGGGTGAAAATGTCGATGCGCTCGATTAATTTTAACGGCGAAGCCGCAATTTTATCGGCGTTTTACGATATTACCGCTCGCGTAGAAGCAGAAACAGCACTACGGCAAAGCGAAGCGAGGTTTCAAAAACTAGCCGCCAACGTTCCGGGAATGATTTATCAATTTCAGTTAGCAGCAGACGGCACTACGTCATTCCCCTACGTCAGTTCCGGCTGCCGCGAACTCTGGGAACTAGAACCAGAGGTACTCCAAAATTCAGCTATTCCCGCTATACAAATGATTCATCCAGAGGATGCGCCAAGCTTCCAGGAATCTCTTGCTATCTCAGCTAAAACTTTAGAGCCTTGGCGGTGGGAAGGCAGATTTGTTTTTGCGGGCGATCGGATTAAGTGGGTTAGCGGGGCTTCCCGGCCAGAACCCGGCGATAAAGATGACATTATTTGGGACGGCTTGTTGATTGACATTAGCGATCGCAAACTTGCAGAATCAGCACTGCGGCAAAGCGAAGCCAGATTCCAAAAAATGGCCGCCAACGTGCCGGGAATGATTTATCAATACTTGCTGCATCCCGACGGTTCCGATGAATTCATTTATGTCAGTTCAGGCTGTTGGGAACTCTACGAATTAGATCCAGAAAAAGTTCAAGAAAACTCGGATTTAATGTGGTCAACGGTGCATCCAGAAGACCTAAAAGTCCTTTTAGAATCAATCGCAATTTCCGGCGCAACTTTAAAACCTTGGATATATGAAGGGCGGCTCGTAACGCCATCGGGAAAACTGAAATGGATTCGCGGCATTGCCCGCCCGGAAGCGCAACCTGGGGGCGATATACTGTGGGAAGGGGTGACAATCGACATCAGCGATCGCAAGCTAGCAGAAATCGCCCTCAGCGAATCAAAAATGGCCCTGCAACAAGCCAATCAAGAACTTGAAAAGCGCGTCCTAGAACGCACGGAAGCCTTGCAAACATCCCAAAATATGCTGTGGTCGGTAATCAACAACATCCCTCAGTTAATTGCCTGGAAAGATCGAGATTTAGTTTACTTGGGAGGCAACACAAACTTTGCCAAAGTCGCAGGTTTCAATCACCCCAGTGAAATCGCTGGTCTCACCGACTTCGATATGCCTTGGAAGCCCGAAGAAACAGAAATTTTTCGAGCTGGCGACCGTCGCATCATGGCAACAAACACCCCAGAATATCACATCATAGAATCCAAAATGCAAGCCGACGGCACCCAGTGCTGTCTGGATACAAATAAAATACCTTTACACGACAATTCCGGCAATGTTGTCGGCATTTTGTCTACGTTTGAAGACATCACAGATAGGCTTTCCCTAGCAGCTCAAGTCCGGGCCAGCGAGGAACTATTTCGCACAATTTTTGAAGATGCACCCATCGCTATCTACTTAGCCAATTTAGACGATAACAAGTTAGTGCGAGTCAATAAAACTTACTGCGAAATGCTGGGATATACCGCCGAAGAATTGCTGAGCAAAACATTTATAGAACTTGGGCACCCCGAAGATTATTCAAAAAACCTCCAAGTTGCTCATTATCTTGAGCGGGGAGAAACTAATAGCTATCAAATTGAAATCCGCCAGCTTGCCGCTACAGGTAAAATTGTTTGGGTAAACGTGACAGCTACTTTGATTCGAGACGCCGAAGGAAAAGCTATTTACAAATTAGGGATGATTGAAAATATAACTAACCGCAAAATTTCCGCCGCAGCACTCCAAGCTTCAGAATCTCAATTGAGAAAACAAGCAACCCAATTGCAAGAAGCCTACGAACAGCTACAACACGCTCAAATCCAATTAGTTCAATCAGAAAAAATGTCGAGTCTCGGTCAGATGGTGGCTGGCATCGCCCACGAAATAAACAATCCCGCAACTTTTATTAACGGCAATATTTCTCACACATACAACTATTTTCACGATTTAATAGAGCTATTGAATCTCTACCAGGAATGCTACCCGTCCCCAGTTGCTCCGATTTCTGAAAAAGTTAAGGACTTAGAGCTCGATTTCCTGAAGGAAGACTTGCCCAGGATGCTAAACTCCATGAGAGTAGGAATAGAAAGAATTAGTAAAATTGTGTTATCGCTGCGGAATTTTTCGCGACTGGATGAATCAGAAATGAAGTTGGTAGACCTTCATGAAGGAATTGACAGTACGCTGTTAATTTTGCAGCACCGATTGCATCATGGAAGTAAAAAAAGCAGGATTGAAATTATTAAAGAATACGGAAAAATCTCGAAGATTCACTGTTGTGCGGGGCAGTTAAACCAGGTATTTCTCAACATTATCAGCAATGCGATCGACGCTTTAGAAAGCCAACCGCAACCTCGGACGATCGTGATTCGCACCCTGATGAAAAAAGCTGACCTGAAAAGCCACAGTAAAAACCAGCTCAGTGATTGCGATCGCATTGTAATTTGCATCGCCGACAGTGGCCCGGGAATGAGCGAAGACGTTCGCAAGCGGCTATTTGACCCGTTCTTCACCACCAAGCCCGTAGGGGCTGGAACCGGCTTAGGATTATCCATCAGCCATCAGATTGTGGTAGAAAAACATAAGGGAAGCCTGCGGTGCATCTCAGCGCCCGGCCAGGGAGCGGAATTCTGGATTGAAATCCCCTGCTGAGCGATCGTCCATTAATCTAAAAGTTTAAATATCTAACTTTTAATTCCCAATTGCCGTCGGTGCTTGAGTTATCAGGGTTTTGAATTAACCGCACTCAGAGGCCGGAACAAATCGCACTCAGCGGTGTGCTAATCTGCTGCCCTTATTCGCTAGGCAATTATGCTGAAAAAACTACCTTTATCCTGGTCTCGCTACATTCCAGCCGGGTTGACGCTGGCTTTGGGTGTCGGACTGTCGGTTCTGGCATTCGCCTTGGTTTGGGACTGGGAAGACAAGCGCCGCGACTACGAAATGCAGCGTCGCATCGACGATATTTCGATCGGCATCGAACGCCAGCTCAACTCCGACTTAGATACTGTTCTAGCCCTCAGCGACTACATGAAAGCCTTCAGCGCCGTCGAGCGTTCCTCTTTTGCCCGGTTTGTCGCCCGGCCCCTATCCGTCCACCCCAGCCTGCAACTCCTAGCTTGGGCCCCCCGCGTCCCGAATTCTCAGCGGCGCAACTACGAAACCAAAGCTAGAACCGAAACAGAGCCCAGCTTCGAGATTACAGAGCGCGGCCCGCGAGGAGAACTCCGCAAGGCCCTCCAGCGTTCCGAATACTTCCCGGCGTTCTACGTCGAACCAACAGCCGGAAACGAGACAGTATTGGGCTTTGACCTCGCCTCCCACCCAAAAATCCGCGTCGCGCTCGATCGAGGGCGCGATACAGGGGAAATGATTATCACCAACTACATCGGCCTAACTGAGGGCAATTCCCCGGAACTGGGTCTTTTGGCCATAGTTCCGATTTACGAAAACAGCAGTAAACCCACTACCCTGGAATCCCGTCGCCAACTGCTACAAGGATTTGTTCTGGGCGTATTTCGAGGCAAAGATATTTTCCAAACCTCTTTAAAAGGACGCAATACCGACTACCTCAATATTTATCTCGTTAGCGAGGCTCCAGACAAGCAAGAAGCACCGTCGCTGTTACCCCAAACGGGCAACCCGGTTCTCAAAAATCTCCCTGCTGAGCCCCAAATTCAGCAATTTGCGGTGCAGTTCCAATCCGCGAGCCAACAAGTCCTTCCAGCATCAGCCACTGTTGACCGAGCCCTGATGCAAAACTGCCCGATTCTTGACAATCCAGGCCCGAACTATACAGCTTGCAGAAGGCGGCTGAAAATTAGCAGCCGCCAGTGGTCTATGTACGTGTCTGCAACGCCGGAAATTCGCAGGATTCGCAAGCACTGGCGCTCTTGGGGAACTCTGACGATGGGGATGCTGTGGACTCTGATTCCGGTGACATATATGCTGACATCTTTGAGCCGCACCGCCCAAATCGAAAAGCTAGCCCGAGAAAGAATTCGCCAAGCCGAACAGTTGCAGGCTGCTTACCTACAGTTGGAACTCGAACAAGCTAAATCCGAGCAACTGCTGCTGAACGTTTTGCCGGCAGCGATCGCCCTGCGTTTGAAGGACAATGAACACAATATCGCCGAAAGTTTTGCGGAAGTAACTGTGATGTTTGCCGACATTGTGGGGTTTACAGAGCTTTCGTCGAGAATTTCAGCGACGGCGGTGGTGGAAGTGCTCAACGATATTTTTTCGGCTTTTGACCACTTGGCCGATCGCCACGGTTTGGAGAAAATTAAGACTATTGGTGACGCTTACATGGTTGTCGGCGGTTTGCCGACGCCCCGAGAGGATCACGCCGAGGCGGTTGCGAACATGGCGATCGATATGCTGCACGAAATTAGGCTCCTGAGTTTAGAACATTCGGAACCTTTCAGCATTCGGATTGGGATTAGCAGTGGCCCTGTCGTTGCCGGCGTCATCGGCTTAAAAAAGTTTATTTATGACCTCTGGGGCGACACAGTAAATATTGCTTCGCGCATGGAATCCCACGGGATTACTGGCTGCATTCAAGTCACCACCGAAACCTACCAGCTATTAAAAGATAAATATACTTTTCAGAAGCGCGGCGCCATTCAAGTTAAGGGCAAGGGATACATGGTTACTTATTTGCTGACTGGGAAAAAAGATTATTGACCCCGCCCAAAAACGGATACAAGCATCCGATTCCCCGATCGACTAAGACTTTCGATCGCCAAGCTAAAATAGTGTAAGCTCCAGGTATTCTATCACCCCTGCACCAACTGAGGAAAAACTATGACGACGCTGCTAATTCAAACCGAAAGCGTCCCACTGACGGTCAATTTCCCTGCGATCCAATCGATGACTGTTGAACAGTTCTATGAATTCTGTCTAGTTAATCGCGATTTGAGAATTGAGCGTACAGCGAGTGGGGAAGTTATCATTATGTCACCCGCTTTTTCAGATACAGGCAATCGAAACGGTAAGATTGCCCTACAATTGGGGAACTGGGCAGAACAAGATGGCACGGGTGAAACGTTTGACTCCAGTGCCGGCTTTACCTTGCCGAATGGAGCAACCCGCTCCCCCGATGCCTCATGGATTAAACTAGAGCGCTGGAATGCCTTAACTGAAGAACAAAAAGCCTCATTCGCACCGATTTGTCCAGACTTTGTGATTGAATTGCGGTCTGCTAGTGACGCTCTCAAGGGATTGCAAAACAAGATGCAAGAATATATTGACAACGGTGTATCGCTCGGCTTTTTGCTCGATCGCAAAAACAGAAAAGTCTACATCTACCGTCACGATCGCGAACCTGAAATCTTGGATAATCCTGAAACAGTCAGCGGCGATCCAGAGTTACCGGGATTTGTCTTGCGGATGGCAAAAATCTGGTGATTTAGATCGTTACACCATACTCAAAGACATCAATTCATCTGTCATTTCAAAATTAGCCGTCACACTTTGCACGTCATCCAAATCTTCCAGTGCATCCATTAACTTAAGGAGCGATCGAGCTTTTTCAGGAGTGTCTATTTCCACTGTATTGCTGGGAATCCAGCGATTTTCCGACTGCAAAACTGCAAATTTTTTTTGTTTCAAAACATCAGCCAGTTGTTCCAAATGAGCCACACTTGTAAATACCTCTGCACCTTCAGTATCCTCATCAATTAATATCAAATCATAAGATTCCGCAGCCGCCTCTAGCGACGCTTCAAACAATTGTTCCTCATCAATCGGGCCGCGTACTGTACAAACTCCTTTGTGCTCAAACATCCAGCCCACACAACCAGTTTCGCCCAGGTTGCCGCCATTTTTAGTAAAAGCTTCTCGCAAGTCAGCGGCTGTGCGGTTGCGATTGTCTGTCAGCGCTTCAATCAGAATAGCAACCCCGCCAACGCCGTAACCTTCGTAGCGAATAGCTTCTAATTCCGAACTTCCCCCAGCCAAGCCGGCACCTTTGGCGATCGCCCTTTCTATGTTTTCATTAGGAATATCCGCCGCCTTGGCTTTTTCAATAGCCGTCCGCAGTTGAAAATTGCCAGCGGGATCGGGAACTCCGCTGCGGGCCGCGACAATAATTTCGCGAGATATTCGAGCAAAAACCTTGCCTTTAACGGCATCAACTCTAGCTTTTTGGCGTTTAATATTCGCCCACTTACTGTGTCCAGCCATACCGATTTGAGATTTGAGATTTAAAATTTGCGATCGAGATTAAACAATAACACCCAGATTCGCACAAATCCAATTAACGTAGGGTACACCTCGGCGCACCTTACACAAATAGCATAAAATGCGATTTTTCGCACGCATCTAACTTTAATTAAACCGGATCACCGTTTCAGAGTCACTCAGGTGAGAAGTATCGCCATTAAGTGCGATCGACCATTCTCCCTCACCCCGCACCACTTTCACCAAACAGCACAAAGAAGCGTTAATTTCCGTTTCAACACAGCCAGCCAGCCCGATCGCAGTTCCTAAAACCGACGCACCGTGACCTACCAATAACAGATCTTCAGGAAACTCAGCCGCGAGGCGTTTAGCAGTTTCCCCCGCCCTTTTGAAACAAGCTTCCCCAGTTTCGGGATAATTAGCAATACCGCCTTTGTAGGAAGCATCTATCCTGGGAAAACGCCTGCACAAAGCTTCAACGGACTCAGTTTCTGGCATTTCTGGCATCCATTCCGGATTCAGCCATTCGCACAGTCCCCACTCTAGTTTAATTGACAAATCGAGAGCTTCGGCCGCGTGATTTGCTGTTTGGACAGTTCGCAGAAAAGGGGAAGCAAAAATATGAGAAATTCCTTCACCTTTGAGGCGATTGGCTAGTTGTTTAGCTTGAACGTGACCGTCTTCGGAAAGGTGGGGGTCATAGGGGCGTTCTGCGGTGAGAAACCAGTCGGGGTTAACGAAGTCGATGCGGTTTCCGTGTCGTGCGATCCAGACTGTTTGTGGCATGAGTTGGTTTGAGTTTTGCTTCTAGGTGTAATATTATATCAAAGATGCTGATTTTTGCTCTTTATGAAACTCGATTGGGATCAAAACAAGGCTGCGGTAAATTTGTCCAAGCATGGCATCTCATTTGAGGAAGCCAGAACGGTTTTTGAGGATCCCCTCTACGTCGATTTCTACGATCCGGATCACTCTGATGAAGAAGATCGCTATATTATTGTTGGAGAGTCCCAGCAAGGTAATTTATTGATAGTGTCGTATACAGAAAGAGCAGATTTTATTCGTTTGATTAGCGCCAGGAAAGTAACACGAGTGGAGCGAGAAGTTTATGAAGAAGGATGAAATAGGGATGGACGATGATCTTCGGTCGGAATATGATTTGAGGAAGTTGAGTGTAAGAAGGGTAGGATCGGGACGAAAGACCTTTGGTGGTGTAAATATTCGTTTAGAACCGGATGTAGCAGAGATGTTTCCCGATTCTGAAGCAGTAAATGAAGCTCTACGGTTTTTGATTAGAATTACTAAAGAAAACGTGGTGTCGGAGAAATAAGCTTAAAGTCTTTGTCGCCACTTTCCCAAGGATAAATTAATTAGAAACTCCAAAATATTAGATTCATGTGTGGCTGAGTTATCTCAGTTACATAGTGTTTTAAATGCCAAGTTTGAGCTTCCCAATCAGAAGCAGAATAACGAGCACCCACCGGCCAGTGGCGAAGATAGGAATACTCATCTATTTTGCTAAGAGATAAAGCATCATTCTGCTTTCGGTTATAAATCGCCCTTCTCCCAACCCTGTTACAGTTATCTCTGCAAGGGAAAAGAGGTAGCCATAACATGAGTGCTGGTCTAATATAACCTTCCCTTGCTCTTCTATCTACACAAATCTGAGCGCATAGTTTACTTTTACCTTTACCAGAGCTAATGCTTTGAGAGCGAATTATTTCTTGCATACGGGTGTCAAATCTGAGAATATTCTCCCGATTATCTGCTGTTCGTCATCAATAAACTTCTTGAGTAGATTCCGAAACTCTCTGGGTGGATTCGGTATATTATCAGTGCTTTCTCTTGGATGATATGTAATTTATACTTATGAAATATGTTGAGTATCTACATCTTTCAGTTGTAAATTTAAGTGGTTCTCAGAAAGAACGATCGCAAATTGCAAAAACTGAAAAAATAGCCCGTGATATTTCCTGTCGGTAAAATTATCTCTGTGAAATTTTGGCGCAATTGCTATTAAGCGAACTGGTCGATCGTAATCCACGCGATCGGCAAAAGGTTTGTGTTCTAACAAAGCATCGTAATCACGGGTTAACTGCTGAACGACCTATCTATCTTCGCCGTTTTTCAACTCTAGCACAACTAACCGTTTATTCTCGTCCACCGCTATAATATCGCATCTTTGCTCGTTGACAGTGAATTGCCGCTTAATGACCGTCAAACCGAGCAAACTTTGCAAGTGAACTTCGACAAAATCCTCTAAGGCTTCTTCATTGGCAAATTCCCACCCCGACCCTGTTTTCCTCAATGCGGCGCTGCTTAGCATTTTGACAATTCTTAAAGTCTTTAACCAATTTTACCGCTAATGTCTGTAGTCCGCCGAGGGTTTAAATAAACCCCGATCGCCCTGACAGCTTCCCAGCCATCCCGCAACAAAATCGCCTTTAAGTGGGAGCGCTATAATAGTAACTATTTCACACTTCCATCTCTTGACAAATCATTAAAAGTATGCTCATCAGTGAAAGCGATCGCGCTACCATTCGCTCAGTCGTAGAACAGCAACTGCAAGCATTTCAAAAAGACGATGCTGCGCTCGCTTTTTCCTTCGCCAGTCCCGGAATTCAGCAGCAGTTTCGCACCGCAGAAAACTTTATGCACATGGTAAAAATTGCCTATGAAGCTGTCTACCGTCCGCGCTCGGTATTATTTGAAAACCTCGGCACTGTAGAAGGGATTCCCGCTCAGCCGGTGCTGTTGCTGGACTCGGAAGGTATCCCCCTCAGAGCCATTTATCTCATGGAAAAACAGTTTGATAAGAGTTGGCGAATTAATGGCTGTTATTTGGTTTCCCTTCCCGAAGAATAAGTTATGCTTACTTTTCGGCTGAGCTTTTTTTGCTAATTCGCAGCATCTTATTACCGCCCTTTTGAAACTCATAAGGAGCCTCTTGAATTTCTACACTAAAACTTCTCTTTTTCAATTCGGTGACGATCGGGTTTAAGTGCTCGGATTCCTCCCCGCTAAAACTCTGCAATAGAGGGAATACCCGGACTTCCTTCGCAACCCGACACATTTCTGTAATTGCTTCCCGATGAAATTCTTCCGAAAGCAGGTGAGAATAAGCAAATAAGAAATGGCTGCACAAAGCTAAATCGAATTGACCGTTCTCGAAAGGTAAAACTGGCAGCTCAGCAGTCATGTAGCGGCCTTCCTGCAAACCAGAGGGAAAATCTTCTAAAAATTCCTGCATCGCCTTCATTCGCACTTCGCCTAGCTGGTACGGCGATTCAAAATTGTTCCACAGATAGCCGTCTAGATTTGCCTTAACCCCATCAATGACAGTTTGATATGTTTCTTGGATGCGATCGCCAATTTCCACCGCAGTAAACTGATAAACTGGATCGCAAGAAATTACGTTTTTACCTTGGCGAGTCATTTCGGCATTGAAACTTGCCGGGCCGGCGGCACAATCAAGAATGTTTAGCTTGAGGTCACTTGATGTCAAGCTAAACATTCCTATGTATTCATCCAAGCAGCGTCCCCAGGGAATTACTTGATCCAATTTTAGTGACACTTGTCTTTGTCCTGCAGAGAGAATTATTTAACATTTTACCTCAAATCAGGGCGTTTTTTTTTATCCATTTCTTTGGCGGGTTGATTTGTATCCCGACTTATGTATAAAGAATTTTGCTCAAACGAGATCCTAATCCTGATAACAGTTGGCGGGCTTTACAGTTTCTTTACAAACAAGGTGCAAAATAGTTAAGTGCGATCGCACAATTTTTATGCTTCCACCTGTGGATTTTGCAGCGAAGCGAGGCTACACTGGACAGCAGGGAAAATAAACTAAAATCAACTAGCTAAATTGCTCTCGTTCATTGGCAGGCTGCAACCAGGGAAGAAAGATGAAACATACCATTCAAACCGCTACAAGTCTGAGTTTGTCAGCACTCCTGGTGCTAAGCAGTTCGCTGCCCAGTATAGCTCAGTTGCCTGCCGTCAGAAATCCTGCACCCGGTAGGAACCCAAACCAACCGAGAGTACCGCCGCCGCCGCCTCCGGGTTCGAGTTTGCCACCGAGCGGCAATCTTGGTTCGCTGACACAAGAAGCAGCTTATACTTTAGGCCCGGGCGATCGCATTGCTTTAGATATTTTTGGCGTCCCTGAATTCAGCAAGGAATATCAAGTGTTAGTTGACGGGACACTCAATTTGCCAATCATTCGCAGCGTCTCAATTCAAGGGTTGACGCTGCAACAAGCCGCTAACGTGATTACTCAGCGATACGAACCCTTCATCAATGTTCCCGTTGTTACCGTGACTGTGATCGTCGCTCGCCCCCTAAATATAGGTCTTGCGGGTGAAGTTACTCGCCCGGGTTCCTACAAGATTAATCCCACTAGAGAAGGAGGAGGAGTAAAATTCCCGACTTTGATGGAAATGCTGCAACTTGCACAAGGGGTGACATCAGCAGGAGATATGCGAAATGTCCAAATTCGCCGTCCCCGCAGAGGCGGACCGGAGCAAGTTACTACTGTAGATTTGCAGGATTTTTTAGAGACGGGAAATTTGCGTCAAGACGTTACCATTCGAGATGGAGATACAATTTTTGTACCGACAGCAAGTGCCCTTAATACTCAAGAAGTCCGTCAAAGAGCGAGTGCTAATTTTTCCGCTGATATTACTAAACCAATTGGTGTGGTCATTGTGGGGGAAGTGAACCGACCGGGACCTTATACTGTATTTGCTTCGGATGTGCGATCAAGCAACCAACAAACAGAATTGAGTTTTGTATCTATCGACCAACAGCAAGGAGCAGTTGTGGGCTTACCAACAATAACTAGAGCACTAAAAATTGCTGGTGGTATCACTACAGAAGCTGACATTCGCCGCGTGCAAATCCGCCGCCGAGTCAGAGGTGGCAACGAACAAACTATCATGGTAAATCTGTGGGATTTGCTGCAAAAAGGCGACGCAACTCAAGATATTTTGCTGCAAGAAGGAGATAGCGTAATTATCCCGACTGCCGCTACGGTAGACTTGGCGGAAGTTTCTCAAGTCGCAAATAGCAGTTTTTCTCCGAACGCGATTAGCATCAATATTGTAGGAGAAGTAATTAGACCTGGGGCTTTGCAGGTGCGGCCTAGTACATCCCTGCACCAAGCTTTGCTGACCGCAGGCAGTTTCAATCAATTGCGGGCTAAAAAAGACAAGGTAGAACTATTGCGTTTGAACCCCAACGGTACTGTTTCTCGCCGCACGATCGAGGTAGATTTTGCTCAAGGGTTGAATCCTAATAATAACCCAACTCTCCGCAACAACGATGTGATTCTGGTAGCGCGATCGGGCTATACTAGGGTAGCAGACAATATCAACACATTCTTGCAGCCGATCGCAGGAGCTGCAACTGGGATCAGCGCTGTTAGTGGCGTTTTTACTGGGTTTCAAGCAACTATCAACGCTTTTCAAAACTTATTTTTGGGAGGAGATTTCGAGCGGCGAAATCAGCTCAGACAGATTCGCGAACAACGTCAAGACAGACAAGAGCAACGGGAAGACAGACTGCTAGAAAGAGAGCTACAACGTCAAGATAGATTGGAGCAAGCAGAAGACAGAAGACTGCAACTTGAAGACAGAAGACTGGAACTTGAAGACAGACAGCGGCAAATAGATCTTGAGAATCGGCAAATTCAGATCCAGGAGCAGCAACTTCTGCTCCAAAATCAGCAGCAGCAAATGCAGCCACAGCAAATTCAGCCAACTACTCCTTGATAAGACTCGGGCTTTGAAAGTTAGCCACCCTCTTTATGAATCGGCGGTTGAAACCGCTGCATAGAGTCAAACTTTCGTCCGAGCAAAGGCAGGGTAAGCTCATCTAATTTGGTATAATATGAACTTGACAAAGTTAACAAAATAAGCATAAGAGACTGTGTAGACA
>NZ_JAUBRM010000079.1:0-29506 GCF_036701905.1 Microcoleus sp. MON2_D5 | reverse complement strand
CGGGGTAGGTTTTTCACCTACATGGTCATTCAGTTATCAAGGTTCATTACCCTGCGGCTAATCCCCCTAATCTTTTTATTAAGATTGGTTTCTAGCCAACGAATCGCACCGTTAGCCCTACGTCTAAACCAATGGTTCGTCCAGTAGGTTCGCGCTTCTCATTTCGTTCAGCATCAATACAGAATTGCACGTAGTATCCATCAGCTCGGCGAACTACGCGCACCCGCTTGATTTGATTTAACTGATAGAAGTGTAGGTCACGAGTTCCCCATAATTTAAAACTTCCTGCTTTAAATCCATCGGTGAAGGTTATATTTCGCCTGTCTTCAGAAAGTATCCATCCACAAGTTTTGTATTCAACAGAACCATGTGTTTCATGCTTTTTAAATCGGGGGAAACCTTTTTTACCGGGTCTTGCTTTCTTGCAGTTGTCGAAAAACCGCGCAATCGCTGACCAAGCTCTTTCGGCAGAAGCTTGCCTTGCCATTGAGTTGAGCTTAGCAGCCCAAGGAAACTCCTTCGCTAAGACTACGCAATAAGCGCTTAAGTCGTAGCGACCTACATCTTTTGTGTCCATCCAGTACCTGATGCAGCTATTCCGAATAAAACGAGCAGTACGAATGGCTTCGTCTAGCCGTTCGTACTGCTCGTTTTTTCCTTCTAGCTTGGCTTCAAATACTAACATTTACGTCGCTGGGATGGATATAAAGACTAATTCACAGTTTTGGCTAAATTAAAGCCGTCCTATAAGGACGGGGCTTTAGACCCAGTTTTTCGGTAACCAATTTAATCCTGGTTCGATCGCGCATCATCTCAAACAAAAAAACCTCCCAGATGGAGGTTTTTTGATGATTATTTGGGAGCGTCGGACAGGTTAAAACATCCTGTCCCTGCATAATGCCCACAGCACTAAGACTCAATTCTTAGCGGTAGTCAGTGCGCGCAGCGGGCTCGCGATCGCTCGTTGTAGTGGTAGAGCGGACATTTTCTTCGCGTTTGCGGGGAATCAAACCCAACAAGCCAGACAAGCCTAGCAGTCCCAACCATCCCCAATCAAAATCGCGATCGGTCTCAGCATTGGAGACATCGGAGCGAGGAGTGGTGGTGGTTGTAGTGCTGTTAGTACCGGAAGTTGTACCGCCAGTTGTATCTGTCTGAGCTGAAGCAGGGAGATGAGCAGGTGCTAGGGCTAAACCAGCAGCTATAATACCTGCACCGATTGCTTTGGATAAATCAGAACGTTTCATAATTCAACTCCTCTGTGTTGGCTAAAATCTTTAACTATCAAAACTATATCGATCGGCGGACAGGTTAAAACATCCTGTCCCTGCATAATGGCCACAGCACTAAGACTCAATTCTTAACGGTAGTCAGTGCGCGCAGCGGGTTCGCGATCGCTCGTTGTAGTGGTATAGCGGACATTTTCTTCGCGTTTGCGCGGAATCAAACCCAACAAACCAGACAAGCCTAGCAGTCCCAACCAGCCCCAATCAAAATCGCGATCGGTTTCAGCATTGTAGACATCGGAGCGAGGAGTGGTGGTAGTTGTAGTGGTGTTAGTACCGGAAGTTGTACCGCCAGTTGTATCTGTCTGAGCTGAAGCAGGGAGATGAGCTGGTGCTATGGCTAAACCAGCAGCTATAATACCTGCACCGATTGCTTTGGATAAATCAGAACGTTTCATAATTCAACTGCTCTCTGTTGGCTAAAATCTTTAACTATCATCACTATATCGATCGGCTCTCCAAGTTAAATCCACCTCTAGCAGTAAACATTGTTATGTTCCACGTATAACTACAGATTGATATCAAATTTTTAGCAGGCGCACAAAATTAAAGATTGCTCGCGGAGGCACTCCGGCACTAGAAAGGGCGCATCTGGCACCTCACTAGGTTGTGAGGCAGTGCGGCAGTCCCGACAAGAGACAAGGTGTGGGGGACAAAAAAAGGTAAACTCAGATATTGCACAGACAAGTGCTGGAACTCGATCGACGGAGATCAAAACTTTTGGGAATAGAGTTACGCAGCTACGTATTTCTAGACAACTTGCAGCCACAGCACGCAGCATACATCGGCACAGTCGCTGCCGGATTCTTGCCGCTGCCAGGGGATGCGTCGCTGTGGATAGAAATCTCGCCCGGTATCGAAATTAACCGAATTACCGATGTCGCCCTCAAATCTGCCTCCGTGCGCCCGGGAGTGCAGATAGTCGAACGCTTGTACGGACTTCTGGAAGTACACTCGAGTCAGCAGGGGGAAACGCGGGCCGCAGGGAAAGCAATTCTAGAATTCATCGGACTCCGCAGAGAAGAAGGTATCAAACCGCGCGTGATTTCCAGTCAAATTATTCGCAACATTGACCCCCACCAAACACAATTAATCAACCGCACCCGCCGCGGACAGTTGCTGCTGGCGGGACAAACCCTTTACGTCTTAGAAGTAGAGCCGGCTGCCTATGCAGCGCTGGCGGCCAATGAAGCAGAAAAAGGCGCATCTATTAACATCTTAGAGGTTCAGGCTGTAGGCAGTTTCGGACGGCTTTACCTCGGCGGCGCAGAACGAGATATTATAGCAGGTTCCCAGGCAGCAATTGCGGCGGTGGAAAACGTGACGGGTCGAGAAAATCCAGCAATTGTTGGTCGCAAGGAATAGCCGTTAAAGGAGATGCAATTATGGCAAACACACAGCATTTAGCGCTGTTAAAAAAAGGTGCAGTTAATTGGATTGAATGGAGAAGTCTCAACCCAAATATTGAACCGGATCTCAGCGAAGCTAACCTCGCCGAAGCCAATCTCAGAGGCGCGCATCTTTGGGGCTCGAACCTTTTTAAAACAGATTTGTTTAAGGCTAAATTAATTTCGGCCAACCTTGCCGAATCTAATTTTAGTTTAGCAAATCTTGCGGGAGCGCAACTGCTCGAAACTAATTTAATTAAAGCTAATTTAACTGGAACCAACCTCCGAGCGGCCGACCTCAGGGGAGCTGATTTGAGCAGTGCTAATTTAATTGGGGCTGACCTCACCGCTGCTAATCTCCAACAAACCGATTTCGGTGATGCGAATTTAATCGGTGCGGTGATGTTTCGAGCTAATGCGATGGGGGCGAACCTCAATTCTGCTAATCTCAGTCAAGCCAATCTCACTCAAGCCGAATTGATTGAAGCACATTGCTATGCAGCCAATTTCTCTAAAGCTCACCTCGGGGAAGCTCACTTCACTGGAGCATATCTTTTCAGAGCTAATCTCAGTTTTGCGGAGTTGAGCGCTGCCGATTTACGGTGGGCAAACCTCGGCAAAGCTGATTTGAGAGGGGCTAATTTGACTGGGGCAAATCTCAGGGGAGCGAACTTGGCGGGAGCTAATCTGGGCGAAGCTATTTTGAAAGGAACAATCATGCCTGACGGCAGCATGGTTTCATAAATATTGGGTAATATTGAGTCCAATAAAATAACCGCGATAGTTAAAAAAAGTCAGTTGCGCGTTTACCGAAAGGATTGCCAAAACATGAGTTGTTGGGGCGGGTTGAGGCTTTCTCTCTCATACAAATCCGAGATGAGAGTAAACCCGCCTCGGCTCAAAACTCGCAACTGTCGATCGATTAATTTTGGCCAGGGGGCGATACTTGATAAAGTCCTCTAACGGGCCCTGGATCAGTCTGTGAACCTTCCTGCTGTGTTGGAAGCGTATACTGATCTTGGAGTCCGGCGGGAGTGGCGAAACAGCCACTTGGCTGAGGTCCTAGCTGACAAGCTGGAGGCAGTGCCATGACTGAGGCATCGAAGGGATTAACAGCATCTGGGACGCGGAGAATCGGGTCGCTGGAAACTTGCCGCTGCATTACTCGTCGGTAGAAGCCGTTGACGCGACTGGCATCCCTCTCGATTTCTTTTTCGGGAAAGGCAACGACGCCGCTGGGGGAACCGATGCCTAAATAGTCGCCAAAGTAACCTTGCAAGCTAACGTTGTGGTAAAAGTCTCCTGAAGCTTGAAAAAATTGTCGGTTGAAGTCGTCGGCAATCGGGTGAAATCGCTCTGTTTGTGCTTGAGCTGGTTTGACGGATGCCATTGCGGCAGAGGCGACAGCGAGAATCAACGCGCCGCTCAGGCTTTTTAACTTTTGACTCATATATTCAGCCTCCTTAATTAATTCCGATTCCACTATAAACTGATTATCGACGGATTATTTGTGTTTTTTACAAGGTGTGAGTTATGGATGCTGGGGATTTAAAGGTGTTGCGCGATCGACTTCTCGATTTGTTGTGCGAGTTTGCCTATCGCGAAGGCGATTTTGTGCTGTCTTCGGGGCAGAAAAGTTCTTATTACATTAACTGTAAACCGGTGACGCTGCACGCTGAAGGTGCTTTGGCAACGGGACGTTTGCTGTTGTCTATGCTGTCGTCGGATGTGCAAGCTGTGGGCGGTTTGACTTTGGGTGCTGACCCGATTGTAACTGCGGTGAGTGTGGTTTCGGCTCTGGAAGGTCGATCGATTCCGGCGCTAATTGTCAGAAAGGAGACGAAGGGACACGGGACAATGGCTTATATTGAGGGGCCGCTGTTGCCAGAGGGCACGAATGTGGCGGTTTTGGAGGATGTGGTGACGACGGGTAAGTCGGCGATGCAGGCGGTGGAAAGGTTGCGGGGTGCGGGTTATAAAGTCGATCGCGTGTTGTCGCTGATTGACAGGGAGCAAGGTGGTGCGGAGTTTTATCGCTCTGTTGGATTGGACTTTGAAACAGTTTTTACGATTAAGGATCTTAAGGAATGGCGATCGCGCATCGCTGAATCACAAGAATAGCCCTAGCTTCTGCCTCCAAAAATAGGACAAAGGCGCAACTTTAGTCGCTACTTATCAATAGTAGTGATTAAAGTCCCTGCTACGAAAAGCTGGGGGAATATTTACGGGCAATAAGTAAGTCCTAGTGCCATGTGCCGAGAGTTAAAAAGGCAGGGACTAACAAAAAAAAATACGCTCCTAGGCCGTCAAGCTGCGACGCCGTGCGGGTACAAAAATTAAGAGTAGAATACTGGGAAAAAGTGAATAATACAGAGCCATAAAACTTGGTATTGCTAGAGGAAAGCGGTGTTTTATGGGGTGGTATTAATTAGAAACTATGCCCGCTCTAATTTTATCAAAATCAGCTCAGGCACTTGGATAACAATGGAAAATAAAGTTTTCCGTGCTAAACAAGCGCAAGCTTTCAGGTTCACAATCTATACCAATCGGCTGATTTTAGCAGAGGCAAATTATAACCTGCGTGAGATATTAACTAGAGAAGACAGTTTTAATATGTTATATGACGCGGCGCAAGGAGAAGCAGCAATGATTTTACCTGCATCTATTAAAATGAAATGGAAACTACTGGCAACAGCCTTTATTTGTCCTCTGACACTAATTGGTGTTGGGATTGGGCAACAACCGATTCAAGCACAACAAAATCCATCTAAGACTAATGTTGCTGCTTTGCCCGATGGTATTTACCTGTACGGAGATTCGCCACAGCCCAACCAAGTTCTTCAAAACTACATTGTGTTTCAACGCCAGAACGATCGGGTGGTTGGTGCAATCTACGCGCCGCGATCGGACTTTGCGTGCTTCACTGGTAAAATTCAGGGAAATACACTCTCCGGGAAGGCAATCTCACCCGGCGGAAAACTTCAAACAATTGAAATCAATACTCAGCTAACAAATCTGCATTCTATTCGCACAATTAGCTCAAACGATCGGCGCATTCTTTCAACCTGCCAACAGACAGCGCAAGCTAACATATCCAGGTAAATCTTTTACTTAGCTCAAATGCTGCATTAGGCGGGCGGTGCGTTACACTGCGTTAACGCACCCTAGGAATTGAAAATTTCTGGTTACTAGGATCTGCCTGGTAATAAATATCTAGAGGCTCTGCCTCTCTTAAAAAATAGTACAAAATAGGAGTTTTTACCGCCGGATTAATGGCATAGAAAAAAATCCGTTTTATTGACTTATTCTCAGGAAGAGGCGGCATGAGATTAGCGTTTGAATCCGCCGCTGTTCGTTGAATCAACAAACGGAATGCCTCTTAAGCAGCGAAATCAATCTCGACGCTCAGTTAGTTTACCACTACCGGGTAGGCGGCTAATTGACTCTCGCGGTGGCAATTCTCTTCATTCTTGGGAACTGGGTTTGCGAGGCGAGTTCAGTTTAGACGAAATTGAGTTGATGAAGAGTTTTATATTGAAAAGGCGAAATAAAGAATTTGGGCATGACCCAGATGGCCAGCTATTAACTAAAGAGCAAATAGCTACTTTTTTTGCTCATCCCAATCTCGATAAAATTCTGGCTTCCTTGGTAAGAAAAAAGTACCTGCAAGGGAACATCGCAATTCTCCTTTTCGGAAACTCCTTTTAATATAACCTTAAGTGAGGTGCGCCATCAGCACCCTAGTTTTGGGCGAGCAGGATGCCCGCCCCACAAGAAACGAAACAGCTTTACGATTAAGTAAGGCGGGCATTGCCCACCCTACGAATTAATCCAATTAGCTTTGGGCTACAGGTTCCTTAGCCAAAAACTTCTCTAATTCCGTCAAAGCATCGGCATCTACCTTAGTCTGCATCGGACAGAACTTAGGCCCGCACATTGAACAGAATTCAGCAGTTTTGTAGATATCCGCCGGCAAAGTTTCGTCGTGATATTCCTTTGCCCGTTCTGGATCTAATGACAGCTCAAATTGACGGTTCCAATCGAAATTGTAACGCGCTTTCGAGAGTTCGTCATCGCGATCGCGCGCACCCGGACGGCCACGTGCAATATCTGCTGCGTGAGCCGCGATTTTGTAAGCAATCAGCCCGTTTCGGACATCCTCAGCATTCGGCAATCCTAAGTGTTCCTTCGGCGTCACGTAACACAGCATTGCAGTACCGTACCAACCAGCCATCGCTGCCCCAATTGCTGAGGTAATGTGATCGTATCCAGGCGCAATATCTGTAACCAACGGCCCCAAAACATAGAAGGGTGCTTCGGAACATTCCTCCATTTGTTTCTTGACATTAAACTCAATTTGATCCATCGGCACGTGACCGGGGCCTTCCACCATTACCTGCACGTCATGTTCCCAAGCTTTGCGAGTTAATTGTCCCAAAGTTTTGAGTTCAGCTAATTGAGCTTCATCCGACGCATCGTGAGTGCAACCGGGGCGCAGAGAATCTCCCAAACTAAACGAAACATCGTATTTTTTGAAGATTTCAATGATGTCGTTAAAGTGAGTGTAGAGGGGATTTTGTTTGTGGTGATGCAGCATCCACCGCGCCAAAATTCCGCCACCGCGAGAGACAATTCCAGTTAGCCGATTTTTCACCAACGGCAAATGCTCGATCAAAATTCCGGCGTGAATTGTTTGGTAATCAACACCTTGTTGAGCGTGTTTGTCAATGATGTGAAGAAAGTCATTGGGCGTCAGACTTTCCATATTACCGTGAACGCTTTCTAGAGCTTGGTAAATTGGTACAGTACCGATCGGCACCGGTGAAGCTTTGATAATCGTAGTGCGAATTTCATCCAAATTGCCGCCGCCGGTGGACAAGTCCATCACGGTATCAGCGCCGTATTTCACTGCTAATTTAAGCTTGTCAACTTCTTCTTCCATATTGGAAGAGTTGGGAGAGGCACCGATATTAGCATTGACTTTGCATTTAGACGCAATGCCGATCGCCATCGGTTCTAAATTCGTGTGATTGATATTAGCGGGAATAATCATCCGTCCCCGCGCTACTTCGGCGCGGATAAGTTCTGGCGGGAGATTTTCTCGCTTAGCAACAAAGTGCATTTCCTCAGTAATTACACCTTGGCGGGCGTAGTGCATCTGAGATACATTGCTTTGCCCCTGACGCTTCGCGATCCATTCGGTACGCATATTTAATTTCCTTGATAAACAGCTTCCCTCCGCTGGTATTACCCAGACTCAGGTTCTAAGGGTGTTTTCTCAGCCCGGATATTCGGGCACCCCTAGCTAAGCTGTTGATTGTATCACCGATTTCTGTGCGCGACGCCAGCAACTAAGGAAATCTTAATATTGGGATATAGATGAGGGGAGCGATCGCCCTTTTGGGCCTTCTGATATTTCTGCTGTTTAAAAAGTGCGATCGTACCCCCTTTAACAATCTAAAAACCATCACACCTCATCAGGATTAATCCCCATTTCGCGCAATTTTGCTGCTAGGCGAATCGTGTTATATTTTGCGCTAATCTCTGATGTTTTTCCCTTGCTGTAGTCGCTAATTAGTCTAAAAGCTACTTAAAACCTTTATAATTTTCAATATTTTTTCTCTGATTTCCAAAATTTGAGGTAGTAATTGTTGGGAGTCTTCTGAAGAGTTAGCAAGTTTTTTAGAGAGTTGACCGTTGTATTTTCTAATTTTAGAATTGAGAAGTTTCAGAGGCTTAATATACTTTTATTTCTTAAAATATAGTTCTCCCAATTTAATTGAATTAACTTCTTGCGTTTCAGCAATAAGATTAACTAGAGATTCTAGTTTGGTGAGATTCAATACTAATAACGGAGAATCGAGTTTCTCTTGAATTCTTGTTTCATTTATCTTCAATCTCCTAAGGTTCTCCCAGCACTCTACTAAAAGAGAGTTTGCTAAAATCTTATCTCTTTTTCTTGAGTCAGATTTTTCTTTTTCCCGGGCAATCACTACACCTAGAACAAAAGTAAAAATTGATAAAAATTGTTTAAACGCTCCGGTTAGTTCATACTCAGGCAGGGCAAGACGAGTCAATATAAACGGAGATATTAACACTATTAATGAAGGTAATATTATCGGTTTTTTATTAAAAAAATTGATAAAGTTTGATAAAAAATTATCATATTTTTTGCTAAATCCAATGGATAATCCTGTATGAATAAACCATAAAACAGCTAGGCTTGTACCCAAAATAGCAGGCGAATAGTTAGGAGTTGTTTCAGGCATACTTTTTCCTTTTCATTTGCTGAATCTACGCTTGAACCGGGGGTCAATACGGTCTTTTTTTCGTCTATTGCAATCGAAGCAAAGCGTTTGCAGATTGCTGATGTCATTTGAGCCTCCAAGAGCTAAGGGAATGATGTGATCGATCGTAAGATTAGTCTCTTGGTCTGTTCTGCCACAGCTTTTGCAGCAATTTTCATCGCGCTCAAAAACAAGTTTCCTCACCTTTGGCGGAATTAAAATTCGTGGAGTTTTTCTAGTCAAAGACATTTTGGGTAGAGATTATAAAATCAGACACTTCCTGGCTGGTTATGTGGGGGCATATTGCCAATACGCCCCTGTACAAATGCTTATGGCTTAAGCAGTTTTTCAAGGGCTTTAGGAACACGAGCCTCTGCATCAGCCATCACCTGCTCCATATTTTGCAAAAGTTCCCCACTATATTCTTCCAAAACTTTAGTAGACAGAGACATTCCACCCTTACCATCACTTGGGTTATCAATTACCGCCTTGATCGACTGACCGATTTTAAACAGATCCTTAAGAGATTCAATACTAACACGGTCTTCGCTCACATTGCTGATATGGAGTAAGCCTTTAGTACCTTCTACATCAACAAATACACCATAGGATTGGAACCCAGTTATTTGGGCTTTCACAAGTTGTCCCCTCTCTAATTTTTTGGAACTTTCGGATTGAGCAGCCAAGTAATTAGGTCGCACTAGCGGATCGGGACTCGCTCCTGGTTCCGGGCTGTCCTTTGACTCTACAGGATTTGTCTCACTATAATTTTGTGTTGCACTCGAATCATTTGCTGAGTCGAAACTGGAAGTAGATTCTGGTGGGATGTTATTTGACTCTACAAAATTTACGTCAGTGAAAAATGGCGTGGTACTGGAATTATCTTCAGGTATTGTAGGCAGCTTGTAGTCGTCTAATTTCATTGCCTCTAAGCAGCTATTGATACCTGCAACAGCTTGGTTATAGTCAGAAATCTTTAGCTCAACTTCTCTCAACTTCTGGTCACGCTCGTCGATTTTAGCTTGAGCCTCTTTTTCTATCGCTTGCCGTTTGTTGGCGCGAGCGCGAGCGGATTGCTGCCCAATCAATTGCCGTTTATTTTCAGCCATCGACAACAGATATTTATTCAGCATTTTGATAATTTTTGAACCCAAATCAACTTCTATTGTTTGTTTAAACTTAGCTTGAAAATCAATTTCTAGCAGTTGACGTATAGGTGCTTCTGCTTCTACCATGCGTTTGACATCTCGACTTTTAGATGCTTCTTGCAAAGTTTCACGGAACTGATAGAGCCAAACACTATCTTCGTAATCATAAAGGTCGGGGCTTTCGACGATATAAAACACACATTCGGCACTCGCCAAAACCTTTACCCCCTCAATAATTATTTTTTCTATATTCTGTAACTCTTGGACAATTTCACAATCATCACCCAACAAATTACGAAGCTGACGGTAGTATGGTTGCTTGCGTACTCGCTTAATCAAGCGTTGGAAAAAACGAGCAATCAAAATTTCTGATTCCTTAACCAGAACATTCTCTAATCCATTAGCAATGTCATAGAAGGCTTGTCCCAAAACGGCTACTAAGGGCGCTGTGACATGACGATGATTGCGGCAGGTATTGGCGAAGGCATCTAATATAGAAAAGTTTTCTATCAAGTCGGTGAGATTCTCCTGCATATTCTGGTGAAGGTTGTTGAAATCTTGCTTAAAATCTTCGCAAGTATTTATCACCAATAGTTGAATTTCTTCTTCTATTTGTCGATAAAAGGCTTCGCCAACCTCCCATACTTCTTTCTCGATCTGTACCAAATCTCGTTCTGTCATTTCTGCAGTATTTGCAGGTTTATTTTTCCACTGACCGCGCTCTTCTAAGTAAGATTCACACAAGTCGTTACAGAGTTCGCTAATATCATTAGCTAGGTTGGCAAATAATTCTGGTCGCTTTTCCTCAGTCAAATAGCGGGTGATAGCATTACTAAATTCCTGAATACCACTATCCTGAAGCAACTGCTCGATTATGCTATCTTTATAAAGATTGAGAATTTCTATATATTTTTCGTTTTTGCTTTTATTTTTACGCAGTACAATATCGGGGAATTTATCAACGGGTAGTTTATCGGAATCGCAGTAGTCAAGAAACTCTCGCACAAATTCATGAGGGATTCCCTCAACTCCATCTGAGTTTTGTACAGGTTCAGTAGCCAATATAGAATTTAGTCCCCATCGCTCACTTTCACTTGTATTTTTGATCTGACAAGCCCAGAAACCTAGCAAAGCGCTAGTTTTATAAAATCCTCTAGGTGTATCATTAAAGTTTGTGCTAATCAGGTCAGAGAGGTCTTGTTCAAGTTTGGGGTTACGCCAGGTTTTATCAATAAGGTTAAATACATAAAACACAGGATCACGAATTCCAGTGTTTTCTCGCATTACCTGTATTAGTCTTTTTTCTGCTGTTTCTGTTTCCCCTTCTTGATTGGCCTTCATGACACAGACAACGGCAGAAGTATTAGTGTCTTCGACTTTGCGAGAAGTCAATTGTGCATCTCTTTTCACAGGAGCATCAATCCCTGGTAAGTCAATCAGAACATTACCATCCTCTAACAACTGATGATGACGATAATAATCAATACGTTTGAGAACAGCACTACTGCTTCCGCGACCAGCGTAATTATGTGAATCTTTGGCTGAAAGATCTACCTCCTCCCTTTCATAAACTTTATTTTCAGATGAGTGAATGTACTGGCGGTGAAGCTGAAATCCTTCCAGTAATTCTTTCAGCCCATTAGCTTCTTCTCCCTTCTCTGTGTTTTTGGAACCGCCCTCCTGTTTAATGATTGTTGCACATTCTTCCACAAGCTGTTTAATTGCCTGCTCGTTAGTAATATCAATTTTATTTTTTAGTCTTAAGTTTTCACCCCGCTCATTCACTTCTTCCTGAATTTCTGATATGCTCAGAAATGTGAGTACATCTCGTTCTTCTTCTGGTGACTTGGCATACTCAATATAACATTCGAGGCCAGTAGCATGACCGGTATTACTGTACAGTAAGTTTTGCCCTAACAAGGCATTGATCAGCATTGACTTACCGGCACTGTATGTTCCTGCAAAAACAATCTCGAACCTGGGGGCAATTGCCTTATCACGGGAAGTCCTAATTGCGGCAGTATCGTGCTTCCCTCTCAAAGATGGCTCCTTCTCTAACAGCCGCAACAGACGATTTACATGGGCTTCTAAATTTTCACATTGATGTGGTTTTTGGGTCATGTGGAAAAAGCACTCTAATTTTCAGACAATTATTCAGAAGAGCCGGACTCCCTTAGCAAATCAAGCCCCCCTAGCCTACCTACCCACCAGTTAGTCTCGCCAGAGTCACCCGTGCCGATCGCAATCGCGCTCACCTTATTTGCCCCTAAGTCAGTATAGCTGAATTTAAGTCTCTTTTTCACCCGATGAAATTTTGTCTGTCTCCTGTTTTAATTCCGATATAATTGCGCCGCGATCGCGCCAAGCTTCCGCATTCTCAAGCTTAATGGCAATAGCTCGATCGTAAGCTGCCATTACTTATTCATACTAACCCAATATAAAATCAACGCTCACTTCTAAATCGGGAAAAGCCAGCGGCGCAACTTGTTGACCGCGCCAAAACTTGAGCATTAAACTATAACCGTTCGGGCCGGGCTGACGGTAGACTTCCAAACAATTTTCAACTAAATCTACTAGCCAAACTTCCTGAATTAGCGATCGAGCGTAAAGGGATACTTTCACATCTCTGTCATAATCAACCGTACTATCTGAAACTTCAACTAACAGCAAAACTTCAGACGGTACTGGATGGGCTGTGGCGTAGTAGTCAGCGCGAGGTTCCAGCAATACAACATCCGGTTGAGGTTCAGTCCGCTCAGTCAACTGGATAGGGTCTTGGGCACCTACAATCGCACGTCTTCTCTCCAAATCCGAGAACACAGCGATCAGACGCTTAACAGAACTTGCGTGACGAGTACCAATTGCAGCCATTTTAACAATCTCTCCTTCTATGAGTTCTACCCGATCGCCCTGGGAGAGAATACCAGCCTCAGTCATCAAATGATATTCTTTTACTGTAAATAACCGTTTTTGAAGCTGAACAGACATATAACTATTCTCCTCGTTTGCAGCTTACCTAAATTTACCATAAAAAAACCGCCCCAAACGGAGCGGAAAAAAGAGGAAAAATTTAGATGACAAACCGTAGACAAAAAGCATTTAAATGTCCGCTATCAAGTCGGTTTAAATACTCTCAATAACTGTAGGGATGGTTCATCGCCAACTATTAATACAGTTGAATTTGAGTGCTGTTGCAAAAGTTTAGCTCGATATACACGCAAAATATTCTCATCCATTGCCAACTTAAAACTAGAGCTTGCCTCCCGATTACCTGACACTTAGGAATTTTGAAGAACCGGATTTTGACTGAGTTTAAGTCTCTTTTTCGGCGGAGTCAATTTTGTCTGTATCGTGCTTTAATTCTGATACAATTGCGCCTCGATCGCGCCACGCTTCGGCATTTTCTGGTTTGATGGCAATAGCTCGATCGTAAGCTGCCATTGCTTCCTCATAGCGCTTTAATTCAGACAAGACTATCCCCAGATGACGCCAAGCATCGTAGGAGTCGGGCTTAATAGCAATCGCTTTCTCATAAGCTGCGATCGATTCTTCATGGCGCTGCAATTTTGCCAAAGATTCGCCTTTACCAAACCAAGCTTCGTAACACTCGGAATTAAGGGTAATTGCTGATTCGTAAGAGGCAATTGCTGCTTCGTGCTGCGACAGTTTGTCGAAAGCTGCGCCTCGGTTGTGCCACACTTCAAAATCCTGCGGTTTAAGGGCTATTGCTTTGTCGTAGGATTCGATCGATTCTTGATATCGCTGCATTTTTCCAAACACAGCGGCTTTATTGTACCAAACTTCGTATTTATCGGGCCGGATGGCGATCGCCCGATCGTAAGAATCAATAGCATCGCTGTAGCGGAGCAGTCTCCACAGCATATTGCCTCGATTGTACCAAGTTTCATATCTCTTGGGATTGAGTTCAAGAGCCCGATCGTAAGAATCAACTGCTGCTGCGTGCTGCTGTACTTTGGCCAGCATCGCACCTCGGTTGTGCCAAATTTCGCTGTCGGTTGCTTTGATAGCGAGGGCGCGATCGTAACTGGCGATCGCTTCTTCGTAATGCTGCAATTGACCCAACAAAGCCGCTATACTGTGCCAACAACCGTATTTTCTAGATTCGCTCAAACTAGCTCGCTCGTAACAGGCGATCGCCTCTTCGTACCTGTGCATTTTTCCCAGCAAGTACGCTTTATTATACCACACTTCGTAGTTATCTGGTTTAATCGATAGTGCTTGGTCGTAAGAGGCGAGTGCTTCTTCCGGGCGCTGCAATCTTATTAACACATTTCCGCGCCAATACCAAGCTTCATCCAAATTTTTATTCGCTAAAATAGCTTTTTCCAAGCAGCCTAATGCCTCATCATAATTTCCTTGAAAATAAAGTCCTTCGGCTTGCTTGATATAATCGTCAGCAATCAACTTTTCGTCGCTAGCAGGTGCAGTTTGCGAATTTTGGGAAGTGTTTAAAGGCGGTTGAGGTGCGACTTTGAGAGCTTCTTTGGCAACAACTGCGGGAACTTGGGAAATTTCTTGAACAATTTGAGATTTTTTATCGTCAACTTCTGTCCGCAAAACTTGCAGGTGCATGATAAATTGAGATTTGAGAGTCTCAATTTGCTCGACCGAAGATTTGGAAAGTTCAGTTTCTCTAGTTAAAAAATCAATAGATTGTTTAGCGGCACTCATTTGCGCTTCTAATTCATTTCTCAACTTTTGAGTCAGTTGGCTAGAATTTATAAGTTCTGATTCCAATACACCAATGCCTTGCAATCGTTTATTAGCATCAGCAACCAAGTGTTTGATGATCAGCCGTCGCATCATCCAAAAAAAGGCAATTGTCACTGGTGGAAATACAGTACCAAGAATTAGTAAAATATTGAGCAAAGTTATGGTACTATTAAAACCGTATCCCGATTCAGAACTGCCACTAGACGGGGAGATAAAAGCGACAACCTCGCGAACTTGAGGATTGCTCTCAACCCCAGTTTCGATTAATTTAGCCAGCCAGGTTTCTTGTAAAGATTTTGTTAGTTCATCGCCGGATGCAGCAGGAGTATTCGCCTTGGTTTTTGCACTAGCAGATAAATCGGGTTGAGCGGCCGCTACCAGCAAACCAGTCGGCGATTTTACAGCAATTCGCGGGGAAAATTGTTCGTGGGCGATCGTCTCAGGCTCGCTAATTGACTCAGCCCGACGGGATAGGGTAGTATTTGAGAAAAATTGTTCGTGAGCGATCGTCTCAGGCTCGCTAATTGACTCAGCCCGACGGGATAGGGTAGTATTTGGGGAAAATTGTTCGTAGGCGATCGTCTCAGGCTCGCTAATTGACTCAGCCCGACGCGATTCAGTATTATTTACCGCATCAACAAAGTTGCTAGCCTGCGGTGTTTCAGGAGAAATAGGATGTGCAGCAGGATTGGCGCTAGTATTAGCAGTTAAATTGTGGGATGCGAGGGCAGCCAGAGTCAAGAGAGCTACATTTGAGACGCGCATAAACGTCAACTCATTTAGGAGAAATTGGTGCTTGGTTGTCAGCGATCGGGCGATCGACCTCATACTCTCAGCAGTTAGAATAGCTGACATGAGGAATGCTGACTTACTATCTCCAAAATACGCGAGGAGTCTGACTTTTCAGGAAAACTGCCAGTAATTCTGGCTGTGTAACTTTGATGAAAGAATATATTCTCGCACCTTATGCGGTTGGATAACTCTCGGAATCTATCATTAGGCTGGTAGGGGTGGCTTCACCAATCTGCACAATTAGCCAACTCTCCGGGTGAACCCGCCCCAGCCGACCCGATTTTTAACTCTAAACCCCAGCTAAAACCGCTTCCGGCTGCTGATGTTCAACCGCCACTTCTTCTAAATCAGCGCCGAAAATTTCACAGCTATTATTCGGACTTTCAATCAGCTTAATCTTGTGCAACTCTGCGCCCAATTCCCGAACGGGCGATCGCAACAATTGCCCGATCCGAACTGCAATATTCTCCGCAGTTGGCACAACGTTCTCAAAATAAGCAATATCCTTATTTAAAAAAGTGTGATCGAAAGGTTCAACAACATAATCGTCAACTGCTTTTTGCAAAGCTCCCAAATCAGCAATCATGCCAGTCCGCGCATCAATTTCCCCTTTAACAGTCACCTCTAAATGATAGTTGTGACCGTGACCGTTGGGACGAGCACATTTGCCGTAAATTTCCGAGTTTTCTTCAAAGCTCAAATCGGGACGAGCCAACCGATGGGCCGCACTAAAATGAGTGGACAAAGTTAGATAAGCTTCCATTCCGTTTCCTAAATATTCAGCCCAAAGTTCGGGATGTTCAAACAATTGAATTTTGCTCACAGGCAAATGAGGGGCTAGCCGCAGCCAAATTTGCCGTGCTATGTTTTCGGTAGTTGGCAGAGTCTGCTCAAATTCCGGCCACGCTTCGTTAAGGTACGAAAAATCGAGATGCTTGATAACTTCCCGCTTGATGACGTGCTTGACATCAGACAGGTTGAGCACCATGCCGTACTCGTCGAGTTCGCCTATCATGGAAACGTAAAGGACGTAATTGTGTCCGTGTCCCGGTGCGCGGGCAGTTGGGCCAAACCGCTCAAAGTTCTCGGCTTCGCTTAACTCCGGCAGCCAGTACCGGTGACTCGCCGAAAACTGTGCCCGACGATTGATGATGCACTGCATAAATGTCAAGTAGGGTAAGCTTGTTAAGTTCTGTAAAGGACTTACTTCTTAAGGATAAACTAATTTTTGCTGGAATTTTTCGATTATTTGAGGGTGCTGTAAATGAATTTCTACCAATTTTCCAAATATTGGCAACAAGTCGCTCGATCGCGCCGCAGGGCCCTTTTTACGCCACAACACAGATATCCGGCAGAAAATACCGCTACAAAACCGTTTTTCGCCACCAGTTACTAACCCATCAGTTACCAGCCTTTGAGAAAGTGCGTGAAGCGGATCTATCCCGTTCGCGAAGCGTTCCCGAAGGGTAGGGAATCGACCTTTTTTGCAACACAGGGCACTCCACCGTTCGAGTTTTTCGCCTAAGCTCTGCAATAGTTAGCAGTTTGCGGTTCAATTGCGCTCAAAACTAATCACCCATTATCAATCACCAATTACCCATTACCAAATATTAATGAATTGGATTACTGTACGAGCCGATCGCTTTTTTGAACATTTCTGGGGTGCGATGACAACCCCGCTATTCTATATCGGGGACACTCATCTGTCCATCAGTGCGATCGTCAAACTGATAATCTTAGCTATATTTGCCTTCATTATAGCTAAGATTATCAGTGAAGGAATCAAGCGCAGCCTGCTAGTTCGGATGGGATTGGATCGCGGCAGTCGAGAAGCAATTTCTACGATCATTAGCTATATTTTAGCCACTATTGGCTGTATATTCGTCCTGCAAGGTTCCGGCATCAACCTCACTTCTCTCACCGTCTTAGCTGGGGTTGTCGGCATTGGTTTCGGCTTCGGATTGCAAAATCTCGCCAGCAACTTTATCAGCGGTCTCACCCTGCTCTTCGAGCACCAAATTAGAGTCGGAGACTTTATTGAAATAGACAAGTTATTAGGAACAGTAGAAACAATTTCGATTCGCTCTACAATTATTAAAACAATTGACGGTCTATTTGTAATCATACCAAATATTAAGTTTGTCGAAACTAACATTATTAACTGGAGTTACAGAGACCCCCGATGTCGCCTCCACATCCCCGTGGGCGTTGCTTACGGATCTGACCCAGTAATAGTTACGGAAGCGCTGTTAATTGCGGCGCGGATGGAACCGAATGTCTTGTCCCATCCTTCTCCTAAAGTATGGTTTCACGGTTTTGGAGATAACGCTTTAAATTTTGAACTTTTAGTTTGGATTGACCAGCCGCAGGAAAGCGATGCTATTAAAAGCGCGGTAAATTTTTTAATAGATTACGAATTGCGCCACCGAAATATCGAAATTCCCTTTCCCCAGCGGGATTTGTGGCTGCGAAACCCGCAAGAGTTAACTCAACTTTTTCACAATAACAAAGACGATAATTCCAACGGAAAACTTTTTCCGCAGAATGCCAAACATTCAGCAGAGTTAAAATCTAATTCTACCGTTTCTGAACCTAAAAATTCAGCGCCTAAATCCCCCAATAATTGGACGCTGCGAGATTTGTTGCGGCGAGTAACTTATTTTGAACAGTGTACTGATTTAGAACTGCGGCAGTTAATTGAATACGGCTACCGACAACTGTTTCCAGCGGGACAGGTGGTATGTAAGGAAAATGACCCTGGCGATTCTTTTTATATTATTCTTTCAGGTACTGTAGAAGTTCTTTCTCAAAAAGCCGGTCAGTATATTGCTACGCTTCACGAGGGCGAGTTTTTTGGGGAAATATCTTTGCTGTTGGGTACTCCGAGAACGGCGACTGTTAAAACTAGCGAAGATGCAATTTTGTTTGTGGTGGAACGTCACGATTTGCAAAAACTTTTAAGAGAACAACCCAATTTAGCCGATCAGATTGCTCAAAAATTGTCGGAACGCCAGCAAGCTTTGAGAGATTTGGGATTGTTAGATGGCGACTCTCTGGAACAAACTCCTTTTATTAAAATTCGCAAGCGACTTCAAGTTCTTTTTGGAATTTGAAAGAGGGAAGAAGGAAGAAGGAAGAAGGAAGAGGGAAGAAGGAAGAGGGAAGAGGGAAGAGGGAAGAAGGAAGAAAGAAGAGGGAAGAGGGAAGAGGGAAGAAGGAAGAAGGAAGAGGGAACAATCTGCTTTTTTAACTTTTAATTTTTAATTCATCCTGCGCTTCCCGCCGCAGTCTAGCGGCAATTCTAAACAGTTCTTGACCGGTGTGCAAGTGGCGATCGTCATAATTGAGGGTAAATAGCTGCAATTCTTCTATTCCGTCTCCGACTTGATTGATGCTGTAGTAGAGATAGGCCGCAACTCCGGCTACATTAGATGGATTGGGCATCGATGTAAGAAAGTTATGAGCTTTTTTGAGATACTCGCGGCTGGTTTCGATATAAAGTTGAAACTTTTCTATCAGTTCGTCATCAAACGGATCTGCGGACAACTCGTCTATTTCCTTTTTAAGCGGCTTCAAGATGCTGTTGAGCATTTTATTGACGGGTTTGTATACTTTAATCAGCCACTGTTCCATTTGTTCGTCAGCGTCTCGTGCTGTTTGTGTTTGCTGGCGGCTGACGTTTGGTGCGACTGGTGATTGCTGTTCGGTTTGCTCGGAAAATTGGCGATCGTAAGATTGTCTGTGCTGGGCATCTCCTAATATTTCATAGGCTGCATTGAGGCGGACAATCTCTTCGTGATCGGCTTTGGAGCTGTGGCTGTCTGGATGAAATATTTTGACTAAACGGCGGTATGCTTGTTTAATCTCGGCTTGTGTTGCGGTTGGGCTAATCTTTAGGGTTTTGTAGTGATTGGTAACGGAAGACACGCTGTTATTTCCTTGAAATCTGGATAATCTGCCAAAAAGTCCTTGACAATAGTTTCATAATTTGTTAATATCATAGGTATTTACTTGATATAAAACCTTGATATAAAACAATGTCAAGTAGAACTAAAAAATATAAGTTTTAAAATTATAGCAGTCGCCCAATCGGTTGGGGATATTTCTTTTATGGTGAGCGCCGCTATCATCTCATCCAATTAGGAGAAATATCTTCACAGCAGCGCTCACCCTCTTGCTGTTACTATGTCAGTCCTGGACGCAAAGCTTCTATATATGGTGTAATAGGGGGAAATCCCCCGTGGCATTGGTGTTAACTTAACGTCAAACCTAGTATAGGTCTGCTGTTTGACGATTAGGACTTGCTCCCCCCGCCGCCCCCCGAATCGTTGCGGGGAGAGAAAAGTCTTCTCTTTCGTCCCGCTTCTTAAGGGAACCCGCTGCGGTCTAGGGATCCCCCAAGTATCGCGGTGCGGCGTGGATTTAGGGGGATCTAGACTCAGGTAAAAGCGATATTTATCAAGGGTTTTAGGCGATTGTTGACACCAATACCCCCGTGGCTGCCCCTATCTATAGGATAGTTGCGTAAGTCATATATGTATTAACCGCCACATCGTTTTTTGCCGTTGCATAACTAAAAATTAAGCAATAGATAGTAATGACTTAATCTTGCCGTGATACTTTTTTATTGACCTTAACAGAAATTCAAAGTAATTATCTTTGAGTCAATCAGGTAAATCAAAATCATGGCACTTAAACTGCAAATTATCCATGCTTCCAACCTTGAGGTCGAAGTTTCAGCGCTTGACAGCAACCTCAAAGATACCGATTTACCTCCATCTGAAGACAAGGAGACTCAGGATTTACTTGTTCGCACAGCTTCAGTGCTACAATCTGAGTCTTTTGTGCTGACAAACAGCGAGGACAATTTCACCGTTACTCCTGGCTCACTCAAGGGAATACTGGGGGGGATTTCGGCGCTAGGCGGTAACGACAATATTGTGGGAAGTGTTGATGCAGAGCAAATTAATGGGAATTATGGTAATGATTCACTCTCTGGTGTTGGCGGAAATGACACCATAATTGGCGGTCAAGGTAATGATATCTTGCTAGGCGGAGATGGGGAGGATTTTCTCAGTGGAGACAAAGGTTTAGATACTCTCACTGGCGGTGCCGGAAATGATACGTTTTTGTTGCGCCTCACTCAGGGTGCTAATATTATTACTGATTTTGGAGCGGGCGATCGCTTAACTTTGGGAGATCGACTTCAATTCTCGGATTTGTTGATTACTAGCACCGCGACAAATACAGCAATTAGCCTCCGAGACGGCACCTTGTTGGCAACGATAAATGGAGTACAAGCTATTAACCAAAACAATTTTGTTGAACTTCCCCGCCGCCCTTTAATTATCGGACATCGCGGCGCAAGTGGCTACCGCCCCGAACATACCCTAGCTGCCTACGAATTGGCGATCGAGATGGGCGCAGACTTTATTGAACCCGACTTAGTTTCCACTAAAGATGGAGTGTTAGTTGCCCGCCACGAAAATGAAATTTCGGGGACGACGGATATTGCCAAACGACCAGAATTTGCCGATCGCAAACGCAAAAAGACAATTGACGGTCAAGAAGTAGAAGGTTGGTTTACAGAAGATTTGACTTTAGCAGAAATAAAAAGTTTGCGGGCGCGAGAACGGTTGCCAGAGTTGCGGGGTACAGCATTTGAGGGTCAATTTCAGGTTCCTACACTTCAAGAAGTAATTGATTTAGCTAAGCGCAAAAGCGCCGAAAAAGGACGGACTGTTGGAATTTATCCAGAGACAAAACACCCGACTTATTTTAAGTCAGTTAATTTGCCTTTAGAGCAGCCGTTAGTGCAAGTGCTGTCTGCTAATGGATATACCAAACGCACAGATCCGGTGTTTATCCAATCCTTTGAAGTGGAGAATCTCAAAGAGTTAAATCGCTTGACAGACTTGTCGCTGGTGCAGTTAATGGATGACTTTGGAAAAAAACCTTATGATTTTGTAGTGAGTGGCGATCGCCGTACCTACCGCGATTTAATGACAACCCAAGGGTTGGCAGAAATCAAAACCTATGCGGACGGAATAGGGCCTTGGAAGCGGACAATAGTTGTGGAAGGTGCAGATAAGAAATTACAGCCCGCTAATAGTTTTATAACCGATGCTCACCAGGCTGGCTTATTAGTTCACCCTTACACTTTCCGCAATGAATCTCCTACTTTTTTGGCTTCCGAGTATGGCGGTAATCCAGCTTTGGAGTACGAACAATTTTACCGTTTAGGTGTAGACGGTTTGTTTACCGATTTTCCCGATACAGCTTTTAATGCAGCGACGCGGCTTTATCCTTTCTCAAGTGTAGACTCTCTAAGAGGCGTGAGTTTGTAGGCATTGGATTATAGCACTTGCCAAAAAGGAAAGCAGGGCGTACTTTTGTAACGCCCTGCTCTCAGTTTCTGCGACTTGGGCCGGAAACTGACCTAGTTGAGGGCCATAGCCAGATTGAGCTCTGGATCTTGGAACAAGGGAGTGCTCAGATAGCGTTCGCCGAAGCTAGGCTGAATCATCACAATCAATTTCCCTGCATTTTCGGGACGCTTGCCGACTTTCACCGCCGCACATAGTGCTGCACCGCTGGAAATACCGGACAAAATTCCTTCTTCTCTGGCCAAGCGCCGGCTGTAGGCGATCGACTCGTCATCCGTAACAACTATAATTTCGTCGATCGAAGTCACATTCAGCACCGGCGGCACAAAACCAGCACCGATACCTTGAATTTTGTGAGGCCCTGGCTTTCCGCCCGACAGTACCTGACTGTTAGCCGGCTCAACGGCGATCGCCTTAAACTCGGGTTTCCGCGACTTAATCACCTCTGCGACACCCGTAATCGTACCGCCCGTGCCGACTCCCGAAATCAGGAAATCCACCTCGCCGTCTGTATCTTCCCAAATTTCCTCAGCCGTTGTCGAACGGTGAACCTGCGGGTTCGCTGGATTCCGAAACTGCTGCAACATATACGCATTGGGAGTTGTGTCCACAATCTCTTGAGCGCGGCGGATGCAGCCGCTCATGCCCTCTATTCCGGGAGTCAGTTCTAGTTGGGCCCCGTAAGCTCGCAGCATCGATCGGCGTTCCGTGCTCATCGTATCAGGCATGGTCAAAATCAACTGGTAGCCCTTAGCCGCCGCCACCATTGCCAGAGCAATTCCGGTATTGCCAGAAGTCGGTTCCACTAAAACCGTTTTGCCTGGACTAATCAGCCCTTCTGCCTCGGCTTGATTGACCATACTGACACCGATGCGGTCTTTCACCGATGATGCCGGATTCATGCCTTCGAGTTTTACCACAATCCGAGCCAAGCAGCCTTCGGCTTGGGGAATGCGGTTGAGTTGCACCAGAGGCGTCCGCCCTACCAATTCTGTAATGTCGCCAGCAATACGCATAATCTTTGTCAGTTTGTGGTTGAAAGTAAATGTTAATTCCTAGTTGGCAATATTTTAACTAGATGTAATACATGATATCGAGCTGCCGTCGGCCATTGCGCTTTTCGCACAGATCCTGTAGCGTGTATTTTTGCAAAACTGAGTTGGCAATCGATCGAGCTTCTTGCCAAACTTCCCAAATCACCGCACTTTCTACAGTTTGAGCAGGCGAGTCTTTTTCAGATCGATCGAACTCTGAGCCTTCGAGACAGTTAATAATTTCTAGGAGTGTAATTTTCCACGGTTCCCTCGCCAAGATATAACCTCCCTTGGCTCCTCGCTGGCTGCGAATCAGCCCGCAGCGTCTCATAGTAGCCAACAACTGCTCTAAATATCGATCGGGAATATTTTGCTGAGCTGCTATCTGGCGAATTTGCAGAGGCTCGCCTTCTTCGTAGCAATCGGCAAGCTCCAGCAAAGCTAAGATTGCGTATTCGCTTTTACAGGAGAGTTCTACCATACTTGCTTCAAATATCTGAATTATCAACTCCGAAGTCAGATGTTAAAACTCTCCTCAATGTTGAGTTCCCAATTCTAACTCCTAACTTTACCTTTTATTATACCCCGGTTTTCCACTGAACTTAATCGACTTTCGTCACTTCATCCTTGGGACGATCGGCAATCTGAACCAAACAAACCCAGTTTCTCGTTTCGACTCCCTCCGGTTCCAACACGGTCTTATTTCAAGAAACGGGTTGTCTGCCTCTATGACTGATAATTTTTTATTTTTAATATATTCTTGGCGCCCCCTTCGTCCGGCAAACAAGAAAGCCCTGCAGCAGGCAGGGCTAAACTTGACCTCTAGAGTTGCCAGGAGACAGGGTATGACCCCCCTGCCTCTTCTAACCCGCTCTTAGAACGTGAAAGTAGTTCTCAGAGTACCAATGAGGATGTCATCATTATCCTCATCTTGATTAGGATTTTTCACCCAAATCACGCCCGGAGTAACAGAAATGTTGTCCGAAAGCTGAAACTTGTAGAACCCTTCGACGTGATACGAATCATCGTTGCGGAAGCTCCGCAAACTCCTGGAAGCTTCAAGTTTATCCAAGTAAGGCTCACGACCTACCACGAACCCTAGCAAGTTGCCTTCTTTCCCTAAATCAGGCAAAGCCAAGGTTACAGCGTAGTTCCAGATTCTCGCATCGCCGATGCCGATAATGCGGGCATTGGTTAAACCGGCCCAGCCACCAAGGATAAATCTCGGGCTCAGTCGCAACGAAGCCTGAGCGCCGTAGGAGTTGCTGACAACTTTGCGAGCCCGGAAGCCCCCAAAGCCTTCGCTCAAACCGTTGAGAGAATTAGCCACGCCGGTACCCGTGAAACCGCCGAGAGTGCCTGGCCCATTCGCTAAACCATTGTCAAACCCAAAGTTACCTCTGCCAAAGTAACCGTGGTTATAGTTGAAAGCAACTTGCAAGTTGCGTCCGGGGGTAAAAGTCAACTGACCCATCGCCGCGTAGTCGCCGTTCAACAAGCCTGCACCCCTAGCCGGACTGGCTGCATTTGACGCCAAATAGCCAAAGGACAAAGAAGTTGGGCCGAACACGCCGCCCAGCAAGCCCCTGCCGCCGAAGGCATAGTCAAACCCAATACCTGCGCCACCACCCAAGCGATAAATCGGGTTCCGCTGTCCAAAGGTACTCAATGACCCGTTGCCGCCGTCAAAGTCTTCAAAGTAAGGGTTGACAGTCGGCAGAATGTCGTCCCAAACGCCACCGTTGGCTACAAGGCTAACGTTCAGTCGCTGACCGACGGGGAACTTGTACAGCAATGTGTCGAGGGAAACAACGTTGTCGGTTCTGCCGACAAAATTCCAAGTTTGAGTGCCTTCGCTAGTAGCCCCAACGTTAAATCTTTGACCGTTGCCGACTTGAAGCCTGGTCAGCAGCAAGTCTCTGCCGGTGAAGCTCGTATTTAAATTGAGACGCACCCGATGTTGGAAGACAGCTTCGTTATTGTTGCTGCCGATTCTTTCGCCGTCTCTGCCAAAAACGCTAACGTTGCTACTAAAGTCATCGCTGAGAGCGAAAATCGCTTCCCCAGTCAGCTTGGTAGTAGTTGAGAATTGGTTGGCTTCGAGTTCAGATGTCCGAGCTTCCAAAGCATCGACGCGACCGCGCAGGGTTGCCAGTTCCGCTGCAAATTCTTCTTGGAGCCGTTGGAGGGCTGCCAAGTCATCTCTCGTAGCGAAGTTGCCCGTGCCGCCTCTAATTAGCTCGCTCACCTTGTCTAAGCAAGCATTTAAACCGGCTGCGAATTCGTAGCGAGTCATTGCGCGGTTGCCGCGGAAGGTGCCGTCGGGATAACCAGCAATACAGCCGTAGCGCTCGACTAGGGATTGCAGTGCTTGGAAGGCCCAGTCTGTGGGCCGCACGTCGGAAAGTTGAGATACTGAGGTAACTTGACCTTCAGTTTCGCCGCCGGCAGCACCTTCGCTGCTGTACTGGTTGAGCTGTTCTAATGTAGCGGCTGGGTTTTGCTCTTGTGGTGCTGCAGTTTGGGCTACAGATTCAGCCGGTTTTGGCAAACTTTGTTCTGCCGACTCTGCCACTGCCGGGGCTGGAGTTTCTAATTGAACTGCACCGATTTGCTCTGGGAGAGCGGTAGCTGCCGGGGCTGGAATTTCTAGTTGGGCTGCCGGGGCCGCATTTTCTACTGGTTGAGCGACGGTTGGCTCAACTGCGGCTAAAGATTCACTTGTAGGTTGTGATGCTGCCGCTTGGGGATTTGCCTCAGCAGGGGCTGTGTTGGCTCCGACGATCGCATTTTCAGTTGCAACCGTGGCCCAATCTGCAGTCGCTGCCTGAGTTTCGCTGCCTGCGGCGGCTTCGGAAATTTCTTCTACTGGCTCGGAGGCTGCAGTTGTTTCGGAAACAGCCGCTAAAGCATTTAGTTTCGCTTCGGAGGTTTCAGCGGTTTCAGCTTTTGCGACAGCGGGATTGAGCGCATCAGCAGCCTGCTGAGCGTCTGCTGCCATCGCGCTCGAAGAAACTACTAGGGTAGCTCCTAAGACTGCTGGGCTGATTAGTAAGTAACTCCACAAAAATTTCGACATATTCACTCTCATCCTCACACCGATTACAGAGAAACTTTTCTAGTCTTCTATGTGGTCAGTCGTTGCTCAACTAGCATACTCTAAAAAGAGACCTAAAATTCACTTTTTCTTTTGATTCTTTCGGGCTGACCGAGTATATAGATGTGACTGACGGCTGCAGAGAGCCTGTTTTTTTACCTGTACTCAACGGCGTCAAAACCCGACCACACTTGGGCTGTCGATTGATTTTACTGATGACACTTGATAGCGCCCGATCGCCTATTTACTTTTTAGCACAGCACGCCCGACTCGTCTAGGCTGATTCGACTTTAACACTCAAGCTGTGTCCGAGGACGCTAAAGACTTGGCGGTTATCGAACAGTTCTAACAAATCGGCGTTAATTTTGTTGTGAGCTGCTTCTTGCCGCAAAATTTTCATCGCTGCCTCTGTACGCAGGGCTCGCTTGTAGGGTCTATCGCCTGCGGTCAGGGCGTCGTAAATATCGGCGATCGTCATCAATTGCGCTTGAATTGGAATTTCTGACTTGTTTAGGCCTCGCGGATAGCCTGTGCCGTCGAGTTTTTCGTGATGTCCGTAGGCAATGTCTGGAACATTTTTCAAATCCTTTGTCCAAGGAATTTGTTTCAGAAACTCGTAAGTGTGAGTTACGTGAAATTCTATTGCCGATCGTTCTTCCTGCGTCAGGTTGCCCCTCGACACCATCAATTGCACGATCTCGTCTGGGTTGAGCAGGGGTTTCTTTGCCCCATCTATATCTCTGTAAGTTTGTCGAGAAATTTCTCGCAGTTGAGCTAGGGGTTCTGCTGCCAAAATGTGAGGCTCGTTTGCCTCTAGTAGCACTTCCCAGTATTCTGCTAATCTGGTTTTCGCCTCTGCTAGCTTAGTGTCTAGCTGTTCGATTTCCTGGCATTGAGCGCACTCTGGCTCCTGGCTCGGGTGTTTTCGGTAGGCTGAATGCTCCAGCAAGTATTTATATTTAGACTGCACGCATTCCATTTCCATCGTCCGTTGAGCTAAGCCAAAGCGGTGGCGAATGATTTCTAGCTGTGCGGGGTAGAGCTTTTTCTGTTTGGTCAAAACTGCTTCGGGCACTCCTATTTTGCCAAAATCGTGCAGCAGGGCGGCGTAGCGAAGTTCTTGAATTTGGCGGTTGTTAAAGTAAATAGAGCGCAGTTGTCCGCTGCTGACGGTGTTTACTTCTTCTGAAAGGCGTACTGTCAGGGCTGCTACTCGTTCTGAATGGCCGTAGGTACAGGGGTCTCTGGCTTCTATGACTTGCACCGAGGCTTTGACGAAGCCCTCGAACAAATTTTCTATGCTGTCTTGGAGTTGATTGCGCTCGATCGAGATTGCTGCTTGAGAAGCGAGCGATCGCACTATCCTTTCTTCCCACTCCGAATACTGCTGCGTCGATTCCCAGGCATTGTCTGCTGTCAGCACCGTCTCTGCCTTTGTTTTGCGGTTGATCAATTGCAGTACACCTATTGTCTCCCCCTGTCGGTTTTGCATCGGCAGTACCATTACCGAGCAGGTGCGGTAATTAATATCCCTGTCAAAACTGGTATCTAGTCGGTAGGGTACGCCCGAGGGTAAGTCGTAGGCATCAGACAGGTTTAAACTTTGACCTGTAATTGCCACGTATCCTGCCAAGCTTTTGTCTGTCAGGGGCAGAGCAAACTCTTTAAACGACAGGCTCGGTTTAGAAGCGTTTTGGGCTACCTTGAACAGCAGCTTAGGTGTTTCGTCGCTGTGATCTACTAAGTAAACGCTGCCAGCATCGCTGTAGGTAATTTCCCTACTTTTGGATAAAATTAAGTTTAACAAGTCGCCCAAATCTTGGGCGCTTGACAGAGCCGCGCCAATATCTAAAAGCTTTTCTATCAGATCGGTTTTTTCTGCTGCAGACTCGTTCTTGAACTCTGGCTTTTCAAATACGATCATGGTCGGATGATGGGGAATAGCCTTTTATACATTGAACGTTGGGCCTCTCGACTTTTTCACACCCGATTTTAACCCCAAGTCGATTTTTTATTTGCGAGCTTTCCGCGATCGGGGACTGTGGCTAGATCCAGGACTCTTGTCGGGTCAACTGGCACTCTTTTAATCGAGCGCAGAAATCTCTTGGGCTAGCGCAAAGTCTTTCTCAGTTAAGCCTCCGGCATCGTGGGTTGTCAAGTTAACTGTAACTTTGTTGTAGGAGATTTCTATGTCGGGGTGATGTCCTGCGGCTTCTGAGGGGGCGACCAACTTATTTACAAAGGCGATCGCTTCGATAAAATCTTTAAATAAACGGGTAGAGCGCAGTTGTTTACCTTCAATTGTCCAACCTGACAATTGACTGGCGCGCTCTTGAATTTCAGTATGGTTAATTAGCTCAGCCATAATTTTTTTTCTTTGGGATTAGCAATGGCAGATTAACTGCCCACCTGTAGAAACCCTGCCCAAAAACTATCCGCTCTCACCAATAGCGTTTAGCCTCAAGTTTTAATACTTAAGATTTAACACTATTTGAGGTGAGAGCGGTCTAGCGGGTCTTCAGATTAGAACCTGACTGCCGGGAGAATCCCTAGCTCAGCCTGGTTCCCCGTGGAAGTCGTTTCCCGTTGGAGACGACGGCTGACTGCTAGTGAGCGGCCCCGGCGCACAGCCGGTAGTTTCCAATCTGATGACCCATGCGTTTACTACTTTCTATCATGGGCATCACCTCCAGGTTTAGCTAAATGGCTTAATATTGGAACGCACATCACCTAAATACACGATTTAAGGTGATGATTTGTGCGCTAGCCATTGCCAGCGTTACCAGAAGAACTTGCGTTCTGAGTATCATTCTAGTATTCACAATTATTAGAATAACACAAGGAATTAGAAGTGGGGGGATACAAATTGAGATTTTTGTAAAATGATGGCAAATTACTGCTGCTGCAAGGTCTTCGATCGATCTCTACAGCAAGCGGGCGATCGCAGCTTCAGCCATTTGCCTATATTTTCTTCAGAATCGGGGCGGACTGTGTGGCTATCAGGTGCATGGCAACTGTGGCCTCCGGCAAAGGCAGCTCGATTGCTTGCCAGATAGGAGAGTTGACTCGATGTAAAGAGACGAGTGGTTCTAATCGCCGGCAGAGTTTGTTTTTGTACAAAATCAACTTTTTTAGGGCGCTAATTTGATCGCATCCTCGAAACAAAAAGCTCCTGCCTGGTGGCGGGAGCTTTTTAAGCATTAAGGGTAAAGCCTAAACTGCTTTATCTTACCCTTTTAAAATGTTGGGAATTTTGATATTTCGCGCTGATTACAGAGCGTTACCGCGAGGCAGAACTTCTTCAGGGAAGATGTAGTTTTCGTGAGGTTGGTCCGTAGGAGCCATCCAAGCACG
>NZ_JAUBRM010000078.1:0-29656 GCF_036701905.1 Microcoleus sp. MON2_D5 | reverse complement strand
CTATGACAATTGGCAAGCTTGAACTCATCATCAAAATTAACGAACTACCGAACAACGTAGAGACTAACAAAGACAACTGGAAAACCTTTGAGCTTGACTGTGACGGTCGGGTAGTGTCCGTTAGCGTTAAGCCCAAAATATGGAAGAAGCTTGAGGATGCTGCTGCCAACTACCCCATGTGGGTGGCTGCTATCGGCGGCAAAATGGGTGAATCAACCTCTAACGGCTTTGTGCTATTAGAGCCAAGTATCCAAGTCTTTGAGAAAAAACCGAAGGAACCTAAGCCTGAAGCAGAGTAGTGAGAGAGGTTCGATCGGCTGCACGGGGTTGGTACGGTCGGAGCGGGTGTCTTAAGAGCGATCCACACTTGCCGGAGTGGGGCTGGTAGCAAGGCGATCGGGCTTTTTGTGGTCTAGTACGAAAAGTCTGATCGACGTGGCAAAAGCTGTAATGCTGCGTTGATCGGCTGCACGGTTCAGTCAGAATAGCCCATGTGTACTTGTTGAAGCCTAACCTACTAATATCTAAATTGTCAGGTGACTGATGACTGATGCGGCAAGGCTTTCTGCCCGTTGCTGGCTCTCGCGCAGGCTGGCTTCAAGTTGGTCGCAAAGTTTCATCAGTTCATCGACTTTGGCGACGATGCGTTTTTGTTCGGCTAGGGGTGGAAGAGGGACAGGAAGTTTCCGCATTCTTTTTATGCCGAAGGCAGCATGGGTTGTCACTCGGCTAGAAGAAGATAAAATTTTGTCCATCACAGGACCAGTCATATACAAGTAAAGATAATCAGAATGAACTACTTTTGTATGTGGTTGAATGAGTACAACGTTGGCAGACAGAGTATAGTTGAACGGCTCAGTTAGCTTTACTGGTTGCCCCAATGTACCGATTTTGCCAAAAATAAAATCACCAAGTTTGAGCGCATATCTCTCTGTGTGTTCTTTGAAAACTTCTTTTGAGACTTTTCGTGCATCATTAAAATTAATTTCAAGTTGCTTATTAATATCTCCCATCCCAATATAAGGAACCCCATCCCTTACCTCAGGCGGAGTTCTATGGCTTGGATGAGGGTCAATTACATCTGCAATTAATTCGGTATCTAGCCATTGCCAAGTTTTGGGTAAAGCAAATAGCAATTTCTCAGAACTAGAATTTAGCGGTTTAATCCCTAGTCGATTCAATAGTTCTGAAGCAGATTCATCCTCTGAGCATTGAGAAACAAGTTTTCCCCTGACAGCCAATTGCAATACCGTTTTCCGTAAGCCATCTGCGTCTTCAGGCTGTTGGCTCAGGTTGTGCCAGTTGTCGCGGACAAAGGCCCAAGCATCATCCAATTCCTCATCAGTTTCGGCGTTCATGAGGGAGGCGATCGCACTTCCCCTCAGTTTTTGCCGCAGGTTGTCTCGCGTTTGCTTGGCGGCTTCGTAGCGATCGCACAACGCCATCAACTCATCCACCTTCTCAACAATCCGCTTCTGTTCAGCAAGAGGAGGAACTGCAATCAATATTTGAGATAGTTGGTCTTGATTTACTTTTGGCATGGCCAAACGGTTATCGCTTGAAGTGACTTGAATCAGAAAAGTTTGGGACAACATATACAAAAGTAAATAACGGGGATACAGACCTGTAGATATTGGATACATATCTGCGCTGCAAAGCCCCTCAAAATCCACCAGCACTACTTTATTAAGGTTAGGACGGATTTTAGAATAGATAAGTTGACCTGGGAAAAAGCGATGCTTCGGGCTGGTTACTTCATCAGCAAAAACTGTTTGATATTGCAGTAACTTACCTGTATCTTTTTCTATATGATTGGGAGCAATATGTGGATAGTGTGAAAAGTCATCTGGCTTAACGAGATTCGATTCAATTGATGCAACATCCACAAATCTTACCCAATTCCACTTGATGGGAATCCTATAAGGAAGTTCCTCCGATAGAGGAAGCGCCTTTTGCTGTTTACGTATCCTTCCTTCCTTCTCTAATTCTTTGACTCGATTGCGTATGTCATCAATGTCAAACTTTGCTTCACGCTCCTCTGGATTTGACGGCACTAGCTTTCCCCGCACTGCCATCTCTAAAATAAGCGATCGCAGTTTTGGAATACCACCGGGAGCTTCTGCGATCGCATCAAAGTTTTCTAGAAACGTCTTGAAATCCATCAAATCTCACCTCGTTCTAGGGCTGCTACCAAGCTGTTTTTCAAGGCTTGGCGGTCATTCTCTGCTTTAATAACAGCTTCCTGATATTGCTTTAGCAGCGCTATTGGGTCTTCATGGATATTTTCTGGGGCGTTAGGGTTCTTGATATCCAGGTTGTAGCCGTTGGAAGCGATCGTTTCCACAGACACCTTCCAGGCATATTGAGTTTCCTCGCGGTTCTCCCACCAGGCTTTCTCGACATCAAACTCCTCAATCCGCATCGGCTTAGTCTTGTTGTAAGACTTGGCCCCTGGTGGGTAAGGATGCTCGTAATACCAGACCTCTGTCGTAGGTGTACCCTTGGTGAAAAACAAAACATTGGTACGAATGCTGGTGTAAGGACTAAACACCCCATTCGGGAGCCGGACAATCGTGTGCAGGTTACAGTCGCGCAGCAGCTTCTGTTTAATGCGGGTTTTAATACCCTCCCCAAACAACGTACCATCCGGGAGAACGATCGCTGCTCTGCCCCCATCCTTCAGCAATTCCATCACCAGCACTAAAAACAGGTCTGCCGTTTCCCGCGTCTGAAACTCGCTAGGAAAACCCCGCTCAATTCCATCCTCTTCCATGCCACCAAAGGGCGGGTTCGTCACCACAATATCCACCTGGTCATCGAGCCCGTAGTCCCGGAGCGGTTTGCGGAGTGTATTGTCGTGCAGCACAGTTGTCGGCACTTCAATGCCATGCACCATCATGTTCGTCACACAAAGCAGGTGAGGCAGTTGTTTTTTCTCCACCCCCAGAATGCTTCGTTTCACCCGTTCTAACTGTTCAGGCGAATGCGCTTGTTTTTTCAGATGTTCATAAGCACAGGTCAAAAAGCCACCTGTACCGCAGGCAGGGTCAAACACCTTCTCGCCCAGTTGCGGATTCACCATATCTACAGCAAACTGAGTCACCGCACGCGGCGTATAAAACTCTCCGGCATTCCCAGCACTCTGAAGGTTTTTGAGAATTTGTTCGTAAATGTCACCAAACACATGGCGGGTTTGGGACTGGTTAAAGTCAATGCTTTCATTAATCTTGTCCACCACCTGCCGCAGCAGCGTACCCGACTTCATGTAGTTGTAGGCATCCTGAAAAACACTCCGCAGCAGTTTCGCTCGTTCTAGAGCAATTCCTTCCAGGTCATCAACCGCCAATTCCTTGAGTGTGGGAAACAATTGTCCATCAACTAATTGCAACAAGTCCTCTCCCGTGGGTGCATTCTTGCCCAATTTCTTGCTATCTGCCCACTCATCCCAACGCAAATCCAACGGCAGCGGTGAATTGTAATTATCATCATTCAACTCTAATTCTGCATCCTGGTCGCTGAAAATTTTGTAAAACACCATCCAGCCAAGCTGACCAATGCGCTGGGCATCGCCATCCACCCCGACATCTTTTCTCATGATGTCTTGAATCGATTTAATGGTGGCACTCAGCGACATAAAAACGTCCTTCTCAAAAGATACTAAGAAACAGTTGTACTCTAGTTAGGTAAAAGGCTCAAGCCCCTCGGTTTTCGTACAATAGGGACTCTAGCTCTCGAATCGCGGCTTTGTACTGCTGTTTGTTACCAAAGCTGCGGACGATCTCCATCGGAGTTCCCAGTTTGGCAAATGGGTCAAGCTGTAAGACAGTCGTATCTTCGATCGCGATGATGCCCCGATCGGCATACTTATCCAATAGAGCATTCAATACAATACAGGCAGTTGCACCATATTTGGCAAACACATCCCGCTTCCGTACTTTATCAGCCCGTTCTTTACGAGTCAGGGGAGGACGGTCAAAGGCAACATGGCAAATCAAGTCGAAGAGGTCATAGTCCTTACCGACCATATCCTCCAAAGCTTTTAGAATCACCCCATGCCCTTCCAACTCTTCAACAATCGCTTGTTTGCGATCGGCTTCGTTCCACTTTTTGAGAAAATGGTCGAGAGACTGGTATGCCTCGCTGACAGTTCGACGAGTATAATCCTTTAGCGACTCTATAGTTAGTTGTCCATCCTTGTTGTAATAGCTCACCCGTTCCTTTGCTACCTCAAACTCCTGCCGACCGACTCGGTACTTGATACGAACTGACAAGTCAGTGCCGATGCGATCGTCATTACCGCCCACGTCCCTGCCATCATCATTCCCTTTTGCTTCTGTACTAGCGACCGTTCTGGTTGGTTGAATCTCTTTACCAAAGTCATCATCCTGAATTGGTGGCCCGTCCCAATCCGGATCATCAAAGCGTTGGCTGGCGTTGCGGAAATCAATAATCGTGAAGAAGTTCTTGCCATAGTCCGGGCGTAAGCGTGTACCCCGACCAATAATCTGCTTAAACTCCGTTAGGGATTCGATACGCCGATCCAAGACAATCACATGGCAGGTTTGGGCATCTATCCCCGTCGTCATTAGCTTAGATGTCGTGGCAATCACTGGACACTTTTCTTTGGGATTGATAAAGTTATCGATTTGAGCTTTACCTTCCTTCTCATCCCCAGTAATTCGCATGACGTAACGATGGTCTTTGAGAACAAGCCCTCGATTCAGCCTTACGTTAGCCAAGGCTTCTCGCATTCGTTCGGCGTGGTCAATATCCTCACAAAACACAATAGTCTTTCGCATTGGGTCGCCATTGTGAAGAAACTCAGTGATATACTCTGCAACCCGTCGAGTTCGTTTGTCAAAAGTAATGTTTCGGTCATAGTCCAGCAGGTTATAGTCCCGCTCCTCAATTAGGTGACCGTTATCGTCATATTCTCCTGCTTCTGGTGTCCAACCTTCCAGGTCTTTATCTAAGCCAACTTGTATCCTGCGGAAGGGAGCCAGGAAACCGTCTTCGATTCCCTGCTTGAGTGAGTATTCATAAATCGGTTCACCAAAATAATCAATATTTGAGACGTATTTGGTTTCCTTTGGCGTTGCGGTCAGCCCTACCTGAATCGCCTCTGAAAAATAATCGAGTACCTGTCGCCAATTGGAGTCATCTGCTGCGCTGCCCCGGTGACACTCATCAATCACCACCAGGTCAAAGAAATCTCGGTCGAATTTCTCGTAGAGGTTATCTCGTTCTTCATTGCCGATGATTGCTTGATACAGTCCCAGATAGATTTCATAGGCGGTAGTAATCAGCCCAGTTTCATTATCAACCAGGCTGCGGTCTAGCTTGGTCATGACTTCACCAAAGGGGCGAAAGTCATTAATAATCGTTTGGTCTACCAGTGCATTGCGATCTGCCAGAAACAAAACCCGTTTGACAACTTTCGTCTTCCACAGTCGCCAGATAATATTAAAGACCGTGTAAGTTTTACCCGCTCCGGTTGCCATCACCAGCAAACACCGTCTCTGACCACGAGCGATCGCTTCAATTGTGCGATTGACTGCAAGTTGTTGATAGTAGCGGGGTTTCTTCCCGCCAATCTCAAAGAAATAGGAGGACGTTAGCAAATCCTGATTAACGGATTGTAAATCCTGCCACTGTTTATAGTGCTGCCATAGTTCCTCTGGTGACGGAAAGGCATTCAGGCTGAGTTGCTGTTCTATCTGAGCGTAGGTTCCACTCTTGTCATGGAATAAGAAGGCATCCCCATTCGAGGAAAAGACAAAGGGAACTTGCAGAGCCTTTGCGTAGGCAAGTGCCTGCTGTATCCCTGCCCCCACACTATGGTTGTTGTCTTTGGCTTCAATGACTGCGATCGGCTGATTTGCTGGATAATACAGCAGGTAATCTGCCCGTTTCCTAGCTCCTCGCGCCGCCATCTGACCCCGAACTATCATCTGACCGTCTGTAAAGCCATATTCCCGGCGAATCTGACTCTTTTTCCAACCCGCCTCATAAAGGGCAGGTGTAATGTAGCGATCGCAAATATCGGCTTCACTCAGGTCTTTCTTATTCATTATTTGTCGCCTGAAAGTCTCTCTATAAAGTATGCCTAAAAAATTAGCTCCATCCGCACTTATGAACCTAGCTGGCGGAAAGGTTTCTGGGAGAGCTTACATCGAAGCTAACTCATTAGGCAGTATTTCGTACCTGGTAAACTCACAGAATTTTGATAATTGAAATGGCTGAAGCTAGGTGACGGGGCGATCGACATACCGACCAAAAACCATTGGCCGCGATCGAACATAGCCACCCCTTTTGTATTTTTGTCAATCTTAATCACTAGCTCGCTTACTATAAAGGCAAGGAGAAGTCAGGGCGATCAGCTCAACTTAAGTAAATATAAGAAAATATAAGTAATCAAAACCTCGATCGCACCCCCGCCCGGAGTTGCAGTAAATACGCTAAATGCACTCCAACAGCCGATCGAACAGTGTATTAAATGTATTTAATCCGTATTCAGTCCCAGATTGTCAGGAGCTATGGGCGATCGGGCTAAAAGTCAAATAAAGTCAAATAAAGTCAAAATAAATCAATTCAACGCAATCCTTACCGACTTACCGAGGATTAGTTAGGCGATCAATACTGGTCAGCGACAAACCCCGAGCGCCCATAATTTCTCCGTGGTTAGCACCGAAAAATCGCACAGCGACAATATGCTTATTTATGTTCATTTATGCAAAATTTATGCAAATTTTACGTTTTTAACTCTGGTTGCCTCCTCAGTCCGAGGACGGAAGAGGCAGCCAGTGACAGCACCGAGGGGCGATCGGGGGTAAATTTTTGTTAGTTTTCGTTAGTTTTTGTTAGTTTTTTATTACTAAATATGAGCAAATATTAATAAATATTAGTTTTGCCCACCCTTTCTTCCTAGGACGATCGAACTAAACCCAATGGCGTCGGCAGTACCGACATCACCCGATCGCCTCGATTCCACTTACAAAGGTGTTACCAACTTGGTAACACCCGGCGGAGCCAAATCGGTCATAGTCATTTTTAAACGACGGACACAGCCGCAAATTTAGATTTTAGATATTGGATTTCCGCCTGGAACCGGAGAACCCATAAGCCGCTCAAACCGGGCAAATTCTGCCACAGCCAGTGACTGGTAGCCGATCGATCGTCGGCTACCGCACCCTATTGAACCAGCGCTTTGAACGCTATCCGTTCGGATTCGGCCAAGCTGTTCCAAACTTTCTGGCGATCGGCAGCACCGGAGTTGCAGACTTCTTTCAGCGAACTCAAGGCGGATTTCGCCGTCTCTGCGTCGTTGCTTGCGATCGCCTGCTGGACAATCTCGACCAAATTTTGTTCGTCTTCTGTTAAATTCCGAAGCGCGGTAAACGCTTGCCAGTTCCTAATCCCAGCGACTTCGGCTAACTCAGATTCGGTAATTTCCTGATTGACGATCGACTCTTGGATATACTCAGCGATCGCCTTAGCAGTAGCCGGAGACTGGTATCCAAGCGCCTCCCCAATGCGTCGGGCATAATCTTGCAGCAACAGCAGATTTGACTGTGACGACCCCGTTGACGGCGTGATCGGCGGGACTGTTGGTAATGCTGGTGCTGTTTCCGGTTCCGGGGAGGTGACAGATTCAGTGGGTTTCTGTGAGGGCAACTGAGGGATAGTGTGAGGAATAGCGTGAGGGGTCAAATCCTTGTCTGATAGGAATTCGAGGGCAACATCCCCTTTCTCAACTTTCTCGCTACAGAAATTTGAGATTTTCTCATCAGCCAAATTTTTCTCAGCCAAATTTGAAAAATCATTAAAAATATTTTCTGACTTTTCAATTTTGCCCTCACTGCCCTGTGATTCCTGATTACCAACGGTTTCATCCCTCATGGTATCCCTCACAGTATCCTGACTATCCCTCACAGACTCATTTATTATTTTGCCTGTGACTGGTGAAGGAATATCGTCATCATCCCCGTCCCGCCTGATTCTCAGCCCTCGAAAATATGAACGCCCACTGCTGCCTTTTTCCCGAGCTACACCATCAAGTTTTATTTGGTTAATGACCAAATCATCTAGGAGATTTACGAAGCGGCGAACGGCGACAGACCGAGAGCCTGAATTTTTGCTGTACTCGCAATAACTGGCGTAGAGCCAAGTATTGATATTTAAGTAGCTAGTTTGCGAGTCGTGGTCTTTGTCTGGTAGAGCTAGCCCAACCTGAACGCGAGTCGTTGGGTCGTGTACAACGCAATAATTGAGCCAATCTGCGATCGGATTAATGTCGAGTAACGTTTCTGACTTTTGTTGGTTCAGAATTGGTACAGATTCCTCAGTATCCTTTAACAGCCATTCCATCTCCTTATCGCTCATCTGCATTACCAGATTGAAAAGACCAGGCAGATAAGCAGCAAATTCACCTGTGACTCGATCACCTTTAATCTCGATCAGGTTTTTCTGTTGCCCGACTGGGATGCGATTCTTGAATGGGATGGTGATGCGGCGACGTTCAAGCCCACTGGTATAGTCAGCGCTCTGAACTATCTCGTTACAGGTCAGGATGACTTTACCAGGGAAAACAAAACCTTGCGTACTCTGCACAAATTTAGCTTCATTAGGAATTGTGTCAGAACCCGTCATTGCCTTGAGAACTGTTACGTTGCCTGCGTAGCGTTCAGAGTCATTGATGACTGCTAACCGTTTATTCCAGAGGCAAGCAGTCTCAAATCGTGACCCTTCTAGTTTTGCAAGTGTCGTTGTGTGAGTGTTTTCCGTACCCGTTAATGCTTGCGCTAGTCGAGTAGCGGTACTTTTCCCACTTCCACCGGGCCCTACTAATTCTAAAAATCTGTGTATGTCTGTCCGGCCCGTGACGATCGAGCGCAAGAAAGCAATTAGTAGTCGCGCCGTCTGTTTGTCTCCTGTTGCCGATAACAACCAATCAGTTATTGGCTGGCAAGTTGCAAGAGGTATATAGTCATAGGGCAAAGTCCAAGTTAAATGATGCCCTGGACTGTGTTTGGAAAAATCTCCGGTGAGGTAGTTGTAAACACCATTCTTGAGAGGAATTAAACCTGGTGTCTCCTCATCCCAACGCTTGGCAGCTAAGAAGCTCTGCAAAAATTTCATCACACCAGAAACAAAGCCATGGGTGTAGCTCCTGACTTCTAGCGGTTCTGCTTCTAACGCTTCTGCTATGTCAATTTGATCCGCTGCTATTGCTTCTGCAATTTGAGCTTGACGCTGTGCAACCGCCTTATGTCCAGCAATTTGGTCTAACTCGGCAATTACTACAGATTTAACAATTTCTTCCGGTTCCTCACCCCAAATACCCTCATTATTTGCTTCGTAGCGCATCCATTTTTGAGCCTGAATATGCCACGCAAGCTTAACGCGGTATTTCTCAGCTATCTCTTTGGCTAGAGTATTTTCTCCCCATTTAATCCCAAAGTCTTTCTCTTTTTTCTTGCCTTTGCCTTTGGTTTTGGAACCATTAGCTTTTTTGCGATCACTCGATTGAGTGGCTTGCACCCTTGCTTCAAGGCTTTTTAACCATGCTGAGTATGGGACAGCATTATCCATAATTTCTTTGACCTTTTCGGGGCCGTGGTTTGCCCACACGTCATCCATACCCTTAGATTCCAACTCTACCGGGATTATGACAACAGACACTACGCAACCCTTCTTTTTTAGAACTGTTGCGAGTGCCTTGAGTGCGCGTCGGATGTCGGGATTGGTTGCCAAGTCAGCATCAAAAACTATTCTAATTGGCCGTCCTTCCACTGCTAAAATTTCAAGATTCTTGACAAGATTCTTACCGCCCTTCTGCAACCCCATCGTTACGCCACAAAGTGCAAGCGCCGCATAATCCAGCCCTACCAGACATCCTGCTTTTTTGGGGCCCTCAATTAATTCGACGGGGTGAGATGGATCATCTATGACTCGCGGCCAAAAATCTTTATCTGGGTGCGGAAGTGCGATCGCGTCGTAGGGCTTATCCTTCCTTGTGAGATACTTTGAGCCGTCCTCATCCTCTGGCGACATCATGACAGGTTCATCAGGTTTGAATTGCCCGACATCGCTAAGCTGCATCGTGCTTAGATCAATGCTCGATACCCACCAACCGAGAGCGTGTTTGTCAAGATATTTTTTCCAGTTGATACGCTGCGCTATAACCGTGCGATCATTTAAGCTTTGAACAGCGAGACGGACGATCGCCTCTGGTACGCCTGAGCCTTCAACCCATTCTGCTAGGTGCGCGGGAGAAATCTTGGTCAGTTGAGGTAGAGGTAATTGTGCCACCACTACAGCACCCCTCTCAATCTCGCCTTCGGTATGGGCTTGATGTTCCGGCGTCAGGGATTTTGTATCAATGCTGCATAGCGTTCTCAATCCTTCCAACTCCGGCGTGGATTGCGCGGTATGAAGTCCTTGGCTTTCTTGTGTAGGTTGTGTGGTGCTCATTACGCCAACCCCCCGATCGCTCCAAAGGTGGTTTCAAACAATCCCCGGTTATGTTGCGTGTTTTGTGGGGATTGTGGTAGAATTGAGTTATCACAAGGCTTTGCGGGCGGTTGAAAACTATGGGTAGCGTCAAAATTCAGAATTTGCGCGATCGAACCGCTACAGATGGCGGGGGCACTGCTACAGACAGCGGGGAGGCCGTTACGAACCCCAAAAACAGCCCAAAACCAGGGCTGTATTCTTTTTTCGATTTGTGTCATTATGAGAAGGTAATCGGCGCTCTTAACGAAGCCGAGTTGTGAAGGTGAATTAACTTTTGTCGTCTCTCTGCCAAGTTCGATCGACAAAAGTTAAAAGTCTATTTAAAATAACCCAAGAAGCGCTAGAAGCTCAGGCTACTCGCGCTTCTTCGTGTTTTTGTGCCTGTATTTTTGCTCCGTTTTTTGCGCGTTCTTCAATTAGTTCGCAATGCCTTTCTAGATGCCTGATATAAAGCTTTAAAGCTTCATTCATAAAGCCAGAACGAGATTGCGATATATACTCGGCGTATATATCGCAATTAGCAATTACTTCTGGCTGTAGCCAAACTCCGACTTTGACCTTGTTCGGATTGTAAAGCATATAGTTGGTTTGGTAGCAATACTCGAAGTATAGCACCCGAAAACTATATGCGATCGCACGTCTCAAACTAATTTCCAAACCATCGCTTGAGCGATTAGCTCAAAATAGTGCAGTAGGTGTCTTATGCCAAGGTTAATCAAAACCCTACACGCTAAACGCTGAGAAGTGTTGGCGGTTTACGGGTTCATCACTTAGATGCTGTGTAGCATATAGTTTTTGGGGAGGCATTCGATCGAGCAAACTTCTTACAATATTACAGAATTACTGTAAAAGTTACAGTAATTTGGTTGCTCCTGACAATGCCTGATACCCCTTGACACCCCCTGACAGACTATGACCGACTTCTTAAGAAAACTAAAGTACAAGTCGCGTACTCGCGAACTATTTTTCAAGTTTTCCTAGAGTTTTCTAAGGTTTCTTAGAATCAGCGTTTGATTTTCTTTGCCTCACCACTAGACTTTTTCGCGATTGCGGGTATTTCTCGCGAGTGCGACTATTTCTCGCGAGTGCGACTATTTCTCGCGAGTGCGGGTCGGCAGGGCGATTGACCGCCCAACCCCAACTCCCCAAGAGCGATCACTTCAATTTTGCCCGCCACCGTTGCCTCGGTTTCGGAGTTGGTTGTTGAGGTACTGCCAGAGGTCGCGGATTTCTGTTTGAATGATTCGCATTTGCTCGCGCCATTCGTTGTGCTGCCGAGAAACCAACCTCAACGCTTCTTGATGGCTCTGGATTGCTGAAGCTAACCCCTCAAAACGTTGGATCAGTCGGTCTATTGCAATTGTGTTTGCTTGGGTTTGAACTTCTAGCCGCCCGATCGCCTCGCTGTTTGCCTGCTGCTGCATGGCAATCCGGTCAACGCGATCAGTCAGTCGGTCAATGGCGGTTGTGTTTGCCTGCTGCTGAATGGCTGTGGCTGCAAGAATTGCTTCTATTCGGTCTAGCCGATCATTGGAACTGTTCATTTTGTTTCTTTATTCAATAGTTGATGCTCTTGTGTGCCCCTTTTGTGGCTCTTTCAAGTCTTCTATTTTTTGCTTTGTCGCTTAGCTGTTGGCAGGACGGGTTCTGTTTTGGATGCGGGCTGCGAGTCGGCAAGGCGATCGGCTAACGCTTCAGCTTTTAGCCGCACTTTTGCCCCGCTTGGCTTTTGTTGCTGCTGCGGTTGTTTCGGTTCGGGCGGGCTGGGGTTGTGTGGGTTGTGGGTCGGCGGAGCGATCGGGTCGATCAGGAGTAGAGCGTTCTTGATAAGCCTGCCGAACAATCATCTCTATCAAATTTGAGAGAGTGCGGCTTTCTGATTGCGCCCATACCTCTAAACCGTCCTTAAGACTTGGCTCACAAGTAAATGTAATTTTCGCTTTTTTAGTAACTCCCATAAGCTCCGAAGATATTAGATATCTTCAGTAAACCTCAGAAGCTGTCCTCAAGGGGAATTCTCGGATAGCTTCAGAAGATATTTGACAGCTTCGGAAGCTAGCTGCTATATTAACACCTATCGATAGGAATCGTTTCTATCGATAAATATCGTTTCTGAGGCAGACTAAACTATGAAACCCGAAAGCCTTGCTGTAATTGACATTGAGTGCGAGCCAATCGATACATCTGAGCCGGAGACGGAGGAAAACTGGTACACGGCACAGCAGATGATGAGCCTTCTCAAGCTGAGCAAGGCCGACCTGCAAAAATCGATTTCCAAGCTCCAGAGCATCTACGGATTGAATCTCGCTACCTTGCGCCGTGGAGCTGCACGGGCGACCGAATACTCGCAATTGGCTCTAGATGCCGCTAAGTTATTGAATGCTGGCAAGCTTACCCAGTTGCGCCAATTGGTAGAGAAAGCACCCGCAGCACCAGCACTCCCGACAGCAACCGCGATTGTGTTTGTGGAACAACACCACCAAATCGCCCAAACAGCTTCAACTGTTGCCGATGATAACCTGAGCCAAATTGCTTCCTTTAAGTCTGGGTTGCTAAAGAACTACCGCGAACTGGGACGGGCGGTAGGCAAGCAGGCAGCAGCAGAATTAAGGCTTGGCTTTACTGAAGAAGTTAAGGCAGCGCTTGCTGATTTACAGGAGTCTTAAGAATGACTTATTTCAAAGTGAAAATCCGACGGGAATGCAACACCACCAGAACATTTAACGTTACAGCTAGCAAATCTCAGGAGGCTTTACTAGCTGCTGCATTACAGCTAAGAGATGAGGGGGTAGCTGATGCAAAAGGCATTGAAGTATTGGGGCAAATTAACAGTTTGAGGGATTGATTAATATGGTACGAATCATCAATGGCGTAGTGTTTGAAGATGGCCAACCCGGCAAACGGGTTATCAATACGAACGGTGGGAACTATGTCGAGAAAATCGAAGGTGATTTTATTGCTGGCACAGTTATCAACCATAAGCCATCGCCAACTCCAACACGCAAGGATTTGTCGAAAGACGGTGAGGATGCAATTGACGTGAAATCTGAGGAGGTTTAGCGATGAACGACGATGACAAAGACTTCGACAAAAATGTAACCAAAATAATGGTTGGCGGTGCGCTTGTGGCTGGCACTCTAATTTTTGCAGTCGGCTACGATACTGGCTATCAGTCTGGAGCAAAAAGAGTCCCGGAGCCGACAATTATTCACGGCAACCTGACAATCATCAACAACAGCAACAACCATAGTTCAAGCCAGCCGACTGCCCTAGATAAGTAATCGACTGGCCTGCAAGCAATCTCCCCCCGTTAAAAGGGGGAGATTTCAAACACCGTACAAGGTATCTAAGGAGAATTTTACTATGGATTTTGGCCGAGATAACAGCAGCATAGCGATAAAGAATCCCGCAGCCGGACACAGCCCATACATTGACGAAAAAGCGGGAGACTGGGCCGACACAGAAGCCGACATCCTCTCTTACTTAAGCGACGTTAACAAACTGGAAGCGATGGCGGACAAAGCTGCCAACTCCGAACAGCTTGCCTTAGTTTTAGAACCATTCCTTGACAACGCTGAAACCTATCTGGAGTCCTTGGGGAAAATTGCTGACGGTCAGGTCAAGTGGACTGAAATTAGGAAAAAATTCGGTTCCAAAGTTGCCAATGCCATTGCCAAAATTCGCAAACTAAATGCGGAGTTTGGCTCGGAGATGGAGCAACTAGATGCCCGCGACCGCGCAGCAATGCTGAAAATCGAGACTGGGCGACAGCACGGACTAGCCGAGATTGCTTCTGAGCTTGTGGGCGATTTACAGGCGGAATTATGGCGTCACGAGAACAAGATGGAAGCCATCGCAAATCGGGGTGAAGTTGCAGAGAAAAGGCAAACAATTCAAGAATCGCTCAAGGAAAAACGCCAAAACTTACTCAAGCGGGCAACAGTTGGGTCAGACAAAGGAACTCAAGAAAAAATCCCAGTTGTCATCGGATCAGGCAATCTCTCCAATGGTGTCTCCGCGACTGGTACACCCAGAGGATTTGGCGGCTGGTTTGCGAACGTAATGAACTTCAACAACCGTTAAACAAAAGGGGACTTATGCACGAATTCATCGGGGCCAGTCCCCTTTCCTTTGTGGGAGGGGGCATTCAGCAGCAACAACAACAGCAATATCAGCAAGTTACAGCACCAACAATTGACCAACCGCAGCCAGAAGAAACCAATGCCGAACGTCACTACCGGGATGCTGCTAATTTCTGCGAAGTCGTAGCACCCACAGCTATTGGTTCAGCAGTGGTTTTCGCCTTCCATACCATGCAAGTCGCAGGCGGGTCGGTGTTTGCAATTGGCCTCTATCAAATCTATTTAGCAGCCAAGATTACCGGGCAATCGCAGCATCGCCTATCTACCGCAATTGTTGGCGGTGGTGTAACACTCGGCATGATTGCTAGCCTTGCCGAACCAGTCACCGAATCCCAACAAGCAAGCGATGCAAAAATACGTCTGGAGACAGGAATTAAAGAACTCCAGACTGCGAAAAACCCTAGTCCCAACTACTTTGATTACTTGCCATCAATTGCGCTTGTAGCTATCGTTTTTTGCTTATTTTTCAAGTTCAAAGGAGCAAACAAATAATGTCGCCACTGACAGCCAAACACGCTCAATTGCTTAAATCTAACCGTGCGTTGTTGCTGACCTTTGAAAGCTTCCCAATTGCGGGTAAGTTGTCGGCTGTGGCTCTAGCGCTTGTACTGGGAGTGTATGGGGGCATCAATGCGCTGAGAGGAACGGCCAGCGACATGGTGCAGGTCTGTATCCGTAACAAACAATCACTGCAATGCGCTGACAAGGCAGGCAAGCCCTACATCATGACCAAGTACCACGCAGAACAGTGGAAGGCTAACGGTATCCCCGGTGAGGTGGTTTTTCACAGCACAATCCCTGCAACCAATCCACACAAAGCGCTATGGATGGCGCTTGCTGCTGGTAGCTTTAGTGTTGCAGGTGTTGGGTTGCGAAGCTTGCAGGATTCCGAACGCCAGCTTGCAAGTTATGAAGCCATCGCAGAGAAGCGCGACTTGGCAAAAGGTCAACTCAATGCTCGTACTGAACTGCTTGAAGATTATCGCAGTATGGCGGTCAAGGAAGTTCAAGTGCAAGGCGAATTAGAAGCTGTGGCCAATGATTGTGCTGTGGCTCTGAGGCAGTGTGAAGTTCTGGGCGAAGCCGATGTGAGGATTGCTCAAATGGATGCTGACGAAGCCGTTTTTGAGGCAGAAGTTGCGGGTCTGCCAGAGGACAAAAAGCGCGAATATATGGACTTTTTGCGGAAGCAGAAAACTCCTTTCCTGCTAACTGGGACACAAACACTCGACAGCATCAACTATCCCGGCGACAAGGTTGAATCGGCAACAGCACCAGCAATTCAATCACCCAAAACCCCCGGAGAACAGCTCTTAGATGACTTAGCATATTCCGACAAGTCAATGATTCTTGCAGGGTCTACCGGGGCGGGTAAAAGTCATACTCTAAGCGCTTGGTTAGATTCGCTTTATTACCAAGCTAGAAAGAAAGCACAAGTTGCATCGGTATGGATTCTGGGGCGAAAGAACGATAGCTTTTGTGGGCTGCGAAAAGCGGGAAAGCTGACCATTTTTAACTCGATAGACCCAACGAAAGCCTACAAATTAATCGAAAATTTCCACAAGAATTTCTTAGCTAGACTTGACAACATATCAGAAGCTGACCGCAAACATTTGCCCCCGTTACGGTTGATTTTAGAGGATTGGTCATCAATCGTTCTGACGCTTAGAAAGGCTTACAAAGCTCTTTGGGCAAAGATTGAATTAATGTTGCTCGACATTATTACAGTCGGTCGAGATTACAATGTTTGCCTTCTGGTGTTAGCTCAGTCGCTAAACCTTGAAGCGCTTGGATTGGTGGGAGACGCGAACTTGCGGGCAAACATGGCGATTGTAGCCCAGGGGCTTTTGGTGAAAACTGAAGACGGCAAAACTAAGGGCGATTATCTGCTGGTTGAGTTGTCGATTAAGAACCAGTACATCGTCTCCGATAATGCTCAAAGGGCAACGCTTTTAGCAAAAGTTAATGAGTTAATGCCTGAATCTGAGGCGAAACAGATTCCCATTTTCTTCACTACTCTGGGGAATGGGAACGTCGGTCTGCTACCTTATATCGAGAAGGCTATTATCAAACTTACGCCAGAAGAAAGAAGCGAATCCTTAGCTTTTGATGTTGAGAAATTTAGGCAGTATTTGATTCAGCGAGAGCAAGGAACGACCACTCAAACAACTCAAACAATAGATGCCGAAACCCGTCAAAGACCACACCTCTCTGACTCTGAATACTTGCAACGGGTATACGATTTAGAGTTCGATTTGGGCCATAAAAAGCCGTCCGATAGTCCGACAGAGGATTCCCCAGAGGATTCCCCAGAGGAAGTGTCCGACTATGACAACGGACAGCCAGAACCTTTGTCAGATAAGCTGTCCGGCGAAGTGTCCGGCTTCGTGTGGACTGTCCGACGGTTTGGTCAGATGTTCCCTAGCCTGGCTCCTGAGCAATTATTTGTGTCCGTGTCTGACGCTGCTTTATCGGGTGCAAATATACGCCACATTATCAAGTCAGTCTTGAAATGCGGTGAGAAAAACGACCATCCAACTCGCAGTTATTCACGGCACGGAAAGACGCTGCTCAAGTGGCTGATTGAGAATTACGATGATGGGGAGATTTCGCAGTTACCAAAAATTCAAGAGTTTCTAAGGAGTAGCAACGATGCTCAGTAAGTTATTGCGGCTCGTGCCGGACTTTATTCTTGACCCAATTTATGACGCAATTTTTGCTGAGTTTGTGAGACGGGGAAACATCATCCTGGAAGAAGACGGCTGGAACAACGACGACAGAAACTAACCCGCCCCAACTCATTAGCGCACAACTAACACCCAACTCATTAGCGCACAACTAACAAGAGAGCGAGCAAGCATGAAATTAAAGAAAGGCGAGCAGATTCACATCTCAAATTGGATAATGAAAAATCACAGCCAATCTCCGAATTCTGGCTTTGTATCGAGCAATAAAAAAGAGGAGCCAGAATCAAAAATTATTGAATATCCCGGTGCTTGGCTCGTGGTAGCTCCTGCGTCGGTAGCTTTCGATAATGAAGTGTGCGAATGCTGCCAACGCATATATAGATTCAATCATCTTGGCGCTCGTGCTCAGTGTGAATGCCGAGGGGAAGAGCAATGAATACTTACTTAATTTCGGTGCGACCGACTTGGGCGGATGCCTTCTTCAACACCCACAACCCAAAGTCGATCGAACTCAGAAAAGGAAGTTTTGGCGCATCTCTAAAACCGGGCGATAGGATTGCAATTTATGCCACCTTGCCCACTGCGGAAGTATTGGGCATTGTCCAAGTGGTGAAGCGCGAATCTCTAACAGTCGATCAACTGTGGCGCGAATCTAGACAAGGCAAACTGGCAAAAGTATCGCGGGCTCAATTTGATGCTTACTATGCGAATCAGCAATCAGGTGTTGGTGTTTGGGTTGACAATGCCAAACTCTTTCCCAGTCCGATCGCCCTCCCCCGACTTCGCCAGAACTGGGGGCACCGCTGGCAACCGCCGCAGCAGATCGTGCAACTAAACCATGAACAGATGACAGCACTGAACATCGCCCGCTGAACATCGACACCACAACCGAGCGCTACGGTGTTAGAGAGGATCTAACGAACAAAACCAGCTAGTAATAGGAGCCAAATGAAAAAAATACAACCTCAGCCATATTTTCATATACCACGATTACATCGTGACTATTTTTGTCGATGGGGCGTGGGAATTGATTTGCTCAAAGTATTACTTCCGAATCGAAGACACTGCCGCCAATTCCGCTTTGGCAGAGGCAGCCGCCAAGGCAAAGATCGATCAATACTCCTGATGCGCGATCGGCAGCAAGAGCGAGAGCAAAAACAGTGAAACAACAAAATGGAGACATACAACATCAGCGACATCTTTATATATCATGGCTACTTCGCCGCTGCCTTCACTGATGGCTCGTGGCAGGTGATGTGCCCGCAATATCGCTGCATTGTACTTGGGAAAACTCTCGACGCACGATCGGGAGTAGCAGTGGCGAAAGCAAGGATTGATATCTGGGTCGATCGGGTAAAAAAGCAACAGCAAGAGCAAGGGTAAAGTAGATGCAGATGCCAGTTGTCAGGTCGGGCGATCATAAGCTTTTGCATCTTTCAATTATAAAATTGCGAGTGCTTTAGCAAGGAAGACACAAGCTAACAACGCCCAGGCACACTGCCTACCAACAGATAATCGGTTTGATGCAGACGTTACTTGCGGCAGGTGATAGGCACTGCTAGCCTACTTTTATACCCTACGCTAGAGCAGTAAGCCTTTACCTTCCTTTCCTAGCTATGAGCAACGACGCAATCGCACTTTATGAACCAATCAACCTTCTGAAACAGGTTGACGAAGATCTTTGGATCGTAGATGGTTCCATCGTGCAGATGGCAATGTATGGAGCAAAAGTGCCCTTCCCAACCCGAATGACGATTGTGCGACTGAGCACTGGTGACCTATGGTGCCATTCACCAACAGAATTGACTCCAGAACTGAAAGCTCAAATTGACTCCCTCGGTTCACTGCGCCACCTCATTTCGCCCAACAAAATTCATTACGCCCATATCGGTGCTTGGACTAGCGCCTATCCAGAAGCTATAGCATGGGCATCTCCAGGTGTTCGCCAGCGTGCCGCGCAGCAGAAAATTGCAGTCGATTTTGATGCTGACTTGGAAGATGAACCACCACATGAGTGGGTAGCAGACCTAGACCAATTAATCTTTCGTGGCGGTCGATTTATGGAAGAAGTCGTCTTTTTCCACCGCAAGAGCGCCACTCTTATCCTTGCCGATCTCATCGAAAACTTTGAACTAAATAAAGTGAGTCAGCAGTTGCATTGGCTACTTAAATTAGGGGGTGTTGCTGATCCGGATGGAAAACTCCCATTGGATTTGCGAATGACATTTCTCGGGAAAAAGGAACAGGCACGTAGCTGCTTACAGCGAATACTTCAGTGGAACCCTGAAAAAGTTATCCTATCCCACGGTCGTTGGTATGAGAATAACGGTACTGCTGAGTTACGGCGTGCTTTTCGCTGGCTTGAATAATGTTTAGACGACAGCAAGCTATCCAACGATAACAAATTCGACACCCTCGGACACTCTAAATATTCTGGGGAGCCGTGCTTAGAAAGACTGTTTTTCTTTAAGTCTGATGTTGTTGCCTATGCTGCCGAACTAGACAAGGAACTAAAACCCTATGGGAAGGATTGAGCTACCCACCAACCCAACCGATCGCCCAAGTTCCCAACGGTTATACTGCACTAATTGGGGCAAAGACTCATTGCCAATTACCAATTGCAAATTACCCATCGTGAAAAAAACCTCCGACATCGCCGGGGGCTTTTTGTTTGGGGGAGATCGGGCGATCGACCTTCTAATCTTCTGTTGCTTCCAAAATTTCCCTAAGCTTGGTCATAGTATTTTTGGGTAGCTTGGTGTCTTTTGGCAGGAGCGTCCTAAAGAAGTTCATGACTTCGCCAGCTTTATCGGATAAGTCGATCACTGGTGCTGAATTCTGTTCGACTTCATCCAATCGTTTTTGCAGGTCGGAAAGTTGGGCCTCGACTTGCTGGCGATCGGCTGTCACTTCCTCTAATTGTTGGTTAGCGGTGGCTAGATTTTGTTGGAGTTCGGAGAGTTGTGATCGCAATTCTGTGAGAACCTCCACCTTATCCCAATGCTCCTCCTCAATATCTTTACGATCGCTGCGTTCTATCTCTAATTGCTCCTTCAAGCTTTGCACCTTAAGCCATAAGTCCCCGATCCGCTCATGAAACTTTAACAGTTCCCGGTCTTGCTCTTCTAGTTGTCGCGTCCTTGATCCCAATTCTTTATTCTTAGCCTCTAATTCTTGCCTGAGTGATGGTGGTGGCGATGAGTCACTCAGGCGCTCAACTTTTCCAGGCGTTCCTCGATCACTGCGAACTTCTCTGCAAACAATGGTTCTGTCTGACGTTGGACAATTTCTGTAATACGCGCCTCTAACGAGCTGTCTGACAAGCTTTGTCTTACGTCAGACGACTGTTGTCTGGCTTCTGCGGGTGCGGGTAAGACAACAGAGCCATCATTTAGCGCCTCGATGCCCGCCCGCATAATGTCGATCAAAGTCTTAGAGCGATCGCACCCGTGTTTAGTATTAGCCGCCGGATAACGCTCTTTCCCTAGATTGTCGATCGCCTCCAGCACTTCGTCTGGACAGCGAAAAGTTAACGATGTTGACGCCATTGTCTTACCTCGGTCATATATGTATGACGCCATTGTATAACATCAGTCGCTGTTTGTAGGACATATAAGCAAAACTCTGTCATACGTTTGTTTGTCATACACCCTGCTTATGTCTAACATATTAGTCTTACAACCGCTCCACAATCGTCTAACGAATTGCTACTATGTAAGACATAAGGGTAAGACACTTCAAACAAACCCATACACGGCAACCACTACAGCCACATCACACCACAGGAAAAACCATGCAATTACTCGCCGCCAAATTCAACCAAATCGCTACAGCAATCGAAACGACTAACGCCCAGATTGCAGCCTTACAAGCCAAGCTCAGCGAACTCCAAGAACACCAGCAGCAACTACAATCAGTCGAGCAAGCTTGCCAGTCCGCTCTCTCCCAAGTTGACACAGCGCTGATGATGTTGCACCACGTCGATCCGACTGAAATCGCTACATTCAAAGATGCACTTGTAGTCAAGTTTGCCACCGACGCGATCGGCATTCTTGAGCCAGCCGCCACTACGCCATCCGAAGCGATCGAGCCGGAACCAACAGCGCCGACAGCACCGGAACCAGCCGCGCCAGATGTTGAGCCAGCAATTGATGTCGAAGCCACAGATACCACAGACACGCCGATCGTCCCGACACCGACAACAACAGCAGCCGACATCGAGGGACTGCTTAATAAAATGACTATCCAGAATATCCGCAAGCTGGCCTCCGCCAAGAAAGTTAGCGGAAATGGTACACGAGCGGCAATCGCCGGGAGACTCAAGGCGATCGTCACACAGGCTGATATCTGGAATGCGACGGCATAACTCAGACAGGGTGTAAGACCATAACCTCACATCGTCCGTCTTACACCTGCCTTACATTAGTCTTACCTATGTCTAACAACTTTGTCTTACTACCTCTTGACATAAGTCTTACAAACGGAGATAATGTAAGACATACAGGTAAGACAAAGCTTACCCAAAAACAACCGCCGGCCCGAAGTTTGGACGCCAAAGGCCGGCGGAATTAGCCCAACGAAGGACTCCCATGATTTTAACCGAAACTGCTACCGCCACGACGATCGACGATTCTGCACCCGCCGCCTTTACCTGTGCAGAGTGTCCGTTTGCCAGACTGATCGAAGATAACCGCTATTGTTGCCAAGTCTCCCAAACCGCAAGCGATGTAAAACGGGGCCACTGGGAGGCGACAGTATCCTGCTTTGAGGCACTTGCCCAAGCCAAAGCCGAAGCAGAAGCCGCACTTGCAGAAGCTGCCACCGAAGTAGCAACGCCGATCGCCCAAACCGACGCAACACACACAACCGAAAAAACTTCGATCGCCCAAGCAACACCCGCAGCCATCCCCGCGCCTACAAAACCCGCAGCCGCACCAACGACACCAACAGCGATCGGCCGCGGGCGGATTGAGCCGATCTCCGCAAAAAAACTTCTGCCGCTGATTGTCCCAATTAGTCGCATCAGTTCGGATATATCAGTCAGCAACTTCGATCGAAACGAGCTCGAAATTTTAGGGGAGTTGAGCTTGGTACTGGGCGGCTTCCTGGTTCCTCCGGTACTGGTTCGGCATAGTGGCGGATATAAGGTTGTGTCCGGTCATCTTCAGTATCACGCGGCAGTGCTGGTAAAGCAGCTAAATCCGAAGGCCGGCGAAAACATCCCGGCGATCGTGCTTGAATCTGAAAATCAAGCGACAGCCTCAGCCATGCTCAAGATGTTGAAGTTCGCGGCCTAGATGCCGTAGCCCCATCCAAAAAAGGACGGGGCCCCTTTTTGTCCTAGTGTTATCGCAAAGAACTAAGCCCATGAACAACAGCAACGACGACCTCGAATCCCTTATCCGCTCTGCTAGCCCGGATGGCCACAGAAGCGAATTGATTCCTGTCACCATTACCCCTGAGATGGCAAAAGGATACCTCTCTTTTGGAGTGGAACAGGAACGGGAGATTGATCAGGCTGTGATTGACGATTACGCGCTTTCAATGCAGGACGGGGAGTGGAAAGCTGGCTCGATACTGATTTTCTCGGAGAATTACAAAATCATTGATGGCTATTACCGACTAGCGGCGGTTGCCCAGTCAGGAGTGCCAGTGGAATTTTATCTGGTCAGGGGAGTGCCTCTCAATCTCTAATCCCAGTTGCCCCATCTCCTAAAAATCGGGATGGGGCCCCTTTTTGTCCTAGTGTTATCGGAAATTACGATTATCAATACCGTAAAATGAATCAATCTGAACTTTCTAGCCATCACCTCGAAACCTCTCTCAGTGCCAAAATTGAGAGGTGCTTTGCCCCCCTCCTTGACGAAGACCCCGACGTGCTCCAACAACTTCTGGCAGATAAGCGCTCGCTCAATACCAAGCGGGCCTATGAAAAAGATGTAACCGACTTTTTCCAGACCATGACGGGAAAGCCACCCAGTCGCGACAGTGTGCTGGAATTCCTGCACCTTGAAGAGCGGCAGGCTGTGGCGGTGGTATTGAAATATAAAGCTAAGCTCATCAGCGGTGAGGGGCGGAAAGCGCCACTTAAAGAAGCCACAGTTAACCGGCGACTGGCAGCGCTCAAGTCTCTGATCGAGATGGGCAGAAAAATGGGTACCTGCTGTTTCAGTTTGGAAGATATCAAGGGAGAGAAAGCCCAAAAATATCGCGATACGGCTGGGATTGATACCCGTGCCTTTGAGCGGATTTTGGGTCAGTGCGATCGGGCGACTGTCTCAGGCAAGCGAGATTATGCTCTGCTTAGACTGCTGTGGGGCAATGCTCTGAGACGGAATGAGGTATCGCAGCTTAATGTGAGCGATTTCGATCCGGGCGCGGCTACTCTAAGAATTTTGGGCAAAGGGCGCGGCACTCAGTCTGAGATTGTAGATTTGGGCCCTGGTACTGTGCAGGCGATCGCCGACTGGCTCGATGCTCGCGGTGGGAATAGCGCCCCGAAAGCCCCTTTATTTACTTCCCTAGATTTTGCTCACTCTGGACATAGGCTCACCGGCGACGGCATCCGCAAGATTGTTGTTCGGCACAGTCAGGGCGCAGGTATTAAAAAGCAGATGTCTCCTCACCGGATAAGGCATAGCGCCATTACTGCCGCCCTCGATGCTACGGATGGGAATGTGCGAAAAGTTCAGAAACTCAGCAGGCACAAGAATTTGAATACATTAATGATCTATGACGACAACCGGGGTCGCGACCAACAGGATGTTACCGACCTGCTTGATGGAATGTTTTGAGCGATCAAACGGTTGCCATGTGAACAGTTGTATACTTGGCTTCAATAAAAAGCGAACGCATTAATTGAGAGCCAAGTAAAAGTCAAATAGGTATCTTTAAAATCACAAACTTGTTTACGAAAAAAAGTAGCGAATTAAGTAGAATCAAAAAATGAGTAGTGGATTTTCTTTCTGGCTTTGTTATACCAAATTACTGGTTTGTGATCCAGATAAAAACTCCTGTCGGTGGAATTTAGTCTATTGCTCATTTCCTGCAAAAGCCTGGTTTCATTTACTAGGGTTTCAAAATGAACAATTAAAAATAATTGCTATTTTTAATTTTCATCCTATGAATTGTTGTGCAATCGCAGAGATTGATGAACCTGAACAGCTTAAAGCCTCAACAAAGGTTTTAATGGTTGGAGATGATTGGTTAAATTTTAGTTTGGCAGCGAAAACGTTTAGGTTCAAATCTACTTTTGTTGCATATTATGGATTTGACGTAGAAACCGCAATGCAAATCGCAGCTAACAAACAAGTGGATATAATTGTAGTCAATACAGCTTATTCGGGTCAATACAATGATACGCAAGTGAATGGGGTGAAGATTGCCAAAATGTTAAAACTCAACCCGGAAACCGCACAAATTCCCGTTATTTTAAAACTGTGCGGTCAACTCATGGTAGGCGATCGGGAGAGATACTTATGCGAAAGTGGTGCTGATGATGCCATTCGGCTAGAGCCTGCTAATTGGGAGTTTCTTATCGAAAAAATAAAATATAACCTCTCTGTGAACTATTGCAGTCCAAACACAACAATTAATTTAGAAAGCAGAGTTAGCGGTTCCCAGCCAGTTAAAATACAAAGAGAAAAAGAATCAGTATTAGACTTTATAGCCTTGAAAGTGTTACAGATTTATTTGTGGATAGGCGTTGTAATTGTTTATTTTTATTCTTTTATCTTACGCCGCTACAAATCATTTAGGAAATGATGTAAATTAACTTGTTTAATTTTAATTATTGAGGGGTTAATATTTGTCACGCGCTGAATCGGCGAGCCCCGATTCACTTGCTCAACAAAACTTTGGGCCATGCGTCGGTTGCCACAACCTCGAAATACTTACACGCTAAGCCGAATGATTCCAGCGGTTTGTATCTGGCGACTTGATGGGCGATCGGCGTGGCTGTGGCTCAACAATAAAATCTACACATATTAAAATTTGTTGTTTGTTGGGTTTTTTTTTGGTGGGGCCTTGTCTATTCAGGGGTCTAATTTCATAGCGATCGAGCTTCATCACATTGCGTTGCTTTTTAATGATTTGTAGCACGTTTCCTAGCTTCTGATGCTTTGACATCATAACCGGAGTTAGGATTAGCTTGGTGCAGTTGCATTAACAGGTCGATGTAAAATTTGTATCGTTCCTGCAGTGTAAAAATGTATAACCTGCGAAGTTCTGGGTTGGTATTTTTGGTGCGGAGGTTTTCGATGATTTTGATAGAGGATTCAATGTCATTGAGGGCTTCGGTAAGATTGTTTTGGGCGCGTTTGACAGAAGCCATGTTGGAAAGGGTGAGAGCTTCCCCCCTGCCATCGTCTACTGCCCGAAATAGGAGAAGCGACTGACCTAAATACTCTAGCGCTTTCTGCTTTTCTCCCAAATCACTGTAAACTCTGCCAAGACTGAGGAGGCTAAGTGCTTGCCCTTCTTTGTTGCTCGCTTTTCTATACAGCTTTAATGCTTCTTCCCATTTGACAATCGCACTTCTTCTTGACTCCCCCATTCCTTGATTGTAGAGTTGTACTCCTTCTTCATATACTTTTCGGGCAGCGTTGCTACTGTTAGTTTGTGCTGTTTGTACGGTTTTGCCAACTGGCACGGCCGCTGCTACTGGCTGACTTAATTGAACCGAAAGTGCGATTGACATAACGGTCAAAACCCATTGAGTGCGATCGAACATAGCCACCCCTTTTGTATTTTTGTCAATCTTACTCACTAGCTCGCTTAGGGTAAAGGCAGGAAAAAGTGATATTATGTCCGCTATATCATTTCCACTCGCCTTGCAACGTAAAAGCAGCCCAATAATAGGGAGATTTCCATTTTTCCTGCTGCATCATTTCCATCTGCGCCGCCCTCAAAGCTGCCGCCGGCGCTAACTTTTGTTCCTGCATTTTTTGATAAAACTTTTGCATTAACACAGCAGTTCCTTCATCATCCACACTCCACAAACTCACCGCCACCCGCTGCGCCCCTGCATACATAAAACCCCGTGTTAATCCCACCATTCCTTCGCCTTTAACATTCTGTCCCATTCCCGTCTGACAAGCACTTAAAACTACTAAATTTGCCGCCAGTTTCAAGTTAAAAATATCCGTGAGGCGCAAAAAACCATTGACAAGATTGCCCTTTTCATCTACCGTAGACATCAGAATTCCTGACAGTTCGGGATTTTTGCTGTTAGCCATGCCGTGGGTGGCGAAGTGAACGATTTGATAATTAGCTAAACTGCCGTCGGTGGCGGTAGTGCGATTGGCATCAAAATCAATCTTTTGACTGCTAGAAGCTGAGGGGAATAAGCTAGATATTGTTTGGGCTTCTTGGCGGCTAAATGGTAGGCGTTCGGGTGGCCATCCCCGATTAGAAGCACGAAGCGATTGATTTAAACCGAGGTTGTTTGCTTCTAATTTTTCTGTTGTTGCTTGGGTAAGTTGTCCTTTAACTCTTTCATCGTCTGGACTGAAAACAGGGTCTGCTAAAATTGCTAAAGTTTGCCCCGGCGGTTTTCTATCTCCGTAATTTTGCCTGAGAATGGCGAGACTTGAGGCGGAAGGCAGGGTAATAATTTCATGTTCGGCAATTAAGGGAACATTGGTATTTTGGCCCCGAGTTTGGGGAATAGTTAAAGCCGAAAAAGGGGTATAGTGCAGCACGCCGTCGGGAACAATTAATAAGCGTTTGTTTCCTAATTGGGCTGCTGCGATCTGTAAAATTAATTGACCCAGATTGGCACTCGCTTCGGCAACTTGTTGGGGAATATCTCTTTGGATTGGGCTAGTTGCTGCGTCTCGGAAATTGCGGGCTGCTGTTTCAATGTCTGCGCGTTTTGGCAATTCATAGCTGGTTAGTCCTGTTGATGTCACAACCCACAAATAACTGCGGTCTGGGCCGAGGGAATATTGCAATAAAATCGTGTTTTCATCGAGAATCTGTTTCTGAATTTCTGGCAGTGTTAAAGGTTGGGGCTGGGTGAGGGCAGCGTAGCGGGGGCTAGCGGTACGAATCTTGGCTTGAATTTGTTGATATTGTTCCAAAAGTGCGAGCCGCTGTTTGTCGATTTCAGTGATTTTAGTTGCGTTGGGATTGGGGCTGCTGATTGCTTCGATGCGCTGCTTTTCAATGGCATCGAGTTGCTGTTGCAGGCTCTTTTCTTGTTGCAGTAAGTTGGAGTCAATGCCTTCCCGAATGTTGGCGTTACTTTCTTGGAGAAGTTCAAGGAGACTGCGGGCCCTCGAACGTTCGCTGGCTTCTAAGGCTTTTGTATCATAACCGGATTTAGGATTAGTTTTATGCAATTGCATTAACAAATCGATGTAGAATTCGTAGTAGTCCTGGACTGTGGCAAAGTATGAGCTGCGGAGTTCGGGGCTGGCTATTTTGGTGCGGAGATTTTCGATGATTTTGAGAGAGGATTCAATGTCGTTGAGGGCTTCGGTAAGATTGTTTTGATTGCGTTTAACATAAGCTATGTGGAAAAGGGTGCTCGCTTCCCCGCCACGATCGCCTGTTGCCCGACTGAGGGGAAGCGACTGGCTGTGATACTCTAAGGCTTTCTGTTTTTCTCCCAAATCTAAGTAGACTCTGCCGATGTTATTGAGGGTGACAGCTTCCCCACCGCGATCGCCTACTGCCCGAAACAGGGGAAGCGACTGATTGTAACACCCTAGCGCTTTCTGATTTTCTTTCCAAAATTGGTAGATACTGCAGATATTGTTGACGGTGCGAGCTTCCCCACCGCGATCGCCTAATGCCCATCTCAGGGGAAGGGACTGGCTGTAATATATTAGGGCTTTCTGTTTTTCTCCCAAATCTGAGTAGACAGTGCCGATATTGTTGAGGGTGCTAGCTTCCACGCCACGATCGCCTGTTGCCCGACTCAGGGGAAGGGACTGGTTGTAATACTCTAGGGCTTTCTGTTTTTCTCCCAAATCTAAGTAGACACTGCCGATGTTGTTGAGGGTGCTAGCTTCCACGCCACGATCGCCCACTGCGCGAATCAGGGGAAGGGACTGGCTGAAATACTCTAAGGCTTTCTGTTTTTCTCCCAAATCTGAGTAGACAGTGCCGATATTGTTGAGAGTGCTAGCTTCCACGCCACGATTGCCTGTTGCCCGACTGAGGGGAAGCGACTGGCTGTAATACTCTAGGGCTTTCTGTTTTTCTCCCAAATCTGAGTAGACAGTGCCGATGTTGTTGAGGGTGGTAGCTTCCCCACCACGATTGCCTGTTGCCCGGCTGAGGGGAAGCGACTGGCTGTAATACTCTAGAGCTTTCTGTTTTTCTCCCAAACCTGTGTAGATAGTGCCGATATCGTTAAGGGTGGTAGCTTCCCCACCGCGATCGCCTACTGCCCGTCTCAGGGGAAGCGACTGGCTGTAATACTCTAGAGCTTTCTGTTTTTCTCCCAATGCTAAGTAGACTCTGCCGATGTTATTGAGGGTGACAGCTTCCCAACCGCGATCGCCTACTGCCCGAAACAGGGGAAGCGACTGACTGTAATACTCTAGAGCCTTCTGGTTCTCTCCCAATTCTGAGTAAATTCTGCCGATGTTGATGAGGGTGTTCGCTTCCCCACCACGATCACCTAGGGCCCGACTCAGGGGAAGGGACTGGCTGTAATACTCTAGAGCTTTCTGATTCTCTCCCAAATCTGAGTAGATTGTGCCGATGCTGCGGATGATGACAGGTTCCCAGCGACGATCGCCCGCCGCTCGATACATTTTTAATGCTTCTTCTAATTTGACGATCGCACTTCTTTTTGCTTGGGCCGTTCCTTGCTCGTACAGTTGTAGTCCTTCGTTTAATACTTTGGCAGCCTCGCTAATGTTAGTTTGTGCGGTTGGTACGGCGTTGCTAACATATACGGCTACTGCCACTGGCTGACTTAACTGAACCGAAAGCGCGATCGACATACCAGCCAAAAACCATTGAGTGCGATCGAACATAGCCACCCCTTTTGTATTTTTGTCAATATTAATCACTAGCTTGCTTAGCGTAAAGACAGGAAGAAGTAAGGTCGATTGCACCTTGGCGCAACCAGCAAATATTCAATGTAGCGGCAAGGGTTGGGGGCTGGCCGTCAGAAAATTACCGCTGATTTAGCTTTGTATGTTCTCCCCCTAGGCTGGAGAATATAACAAAGCTGATAAAGTACCAGAAAAGCACCGCATCAAACCAACGAAACTATCTATGACAATTGGCAAGCTTGAACTCATCATCAAAATTAACGAACTACCGAACAACGTAGAGACTAACAAAGACAAC
>NZ_JAUBRM010000231.1:0-1377 GCF_036701905.1 Microcoleus sp. MON2_D5 | reverse complement strand
ACCATTGCCGTTCTTGATAAACGTGAGCTACTCTCACAGCGAGCGCACTTTTTGACCTGCTTAGTCTAAACTCCAAAGGCTCATCTCCCACCAAAAATAGCAAAAATTCCAGCACTCCACCATCCAAAGGATTCAAGCCGAACATTAAGCCGTCGAAAATTCAAGGAATAAAAAGACAAAGAAGCCTAGGAAGAGTCGGATGGGGAAGAGAACTACATCCTCATCCCGACCAAACAATCATCGCCCAAGTCAAAAATTGCCCCCTGTGTGGAGAGAAAGTCACCGCCGCCACCCAAAAATTGCAATCGGTCTACGAAAAAATCGAACTACCCCCAATTCGCCCCATCATCACCCGAATAGAACGTTATGGTGGTCAGTGTGCCTGCTGTCAAACCGAGTATGTTGCCCCTGTACCATTGGGAATGGAAGCAGGTTCACCGTTTGGCAGTTCAATTCAAAGCTTGGTCACATATCTCCGTTACACTCATGCCATCACCTACGAACGGCTATGGTCCATATGTGCATCCGTTTTTGGACTCAAGATTTCCGAAGGAGCAATCGCCAACCTATTAGAGAAAGTCAAAACGAGTTTAGATGACCTTTGTAACTCCAATACTCCATCGGTTGCGGCGGGCAAAATTAATTTGTTCAGATGAAACCAGTGCGAGGGTTAATGGACAGAATCAGTGGGAGTGGGTGTTTCAGAACCAGGATGTTTGTTTACACGTCATCCGTCCGAGTCGAGCCAGTGGAGTAATGTACGAAGTTCTAGGAGAACATCATCCTGATATCTGGGTGTCAGACTTATTTAGCGCTCAAAAAAATCACCCCGCACCACAATGGCAAGTGTGTTTGGCTCATCAACTGCGCGATTGCCAATATGCAATTGACGCTGGGGACAGAATTTTTGCCCCAGCGATGAAGAGGTTATTATTAAGGGCTTTTATCATCCATCGGCAACGGGAGAATCTGGGGGGGTGACAACCCGCGCCAAACCCAGAGAGCGTAAAGATTTAACCCACTTGTGCTAAAAAAAGATAGGCAGCCGAATTCTTACAAGCTAGCCTATCTCAAAAATTAATGTTACCAACATTCTATCAGACCCACTTACAAAAACAACTGACATCAGCCCAGTTTATTTTACTCACACTCTTGCTCTCCTTGATACAATCAGAGAAACAAGTGAGATTAGAGAGGCTGGCACGAGTATTTCCCTCAGGGTAAACGCATCTAAATTAATTTGACAAAAACCTAAATTTGTGTATTACTAAATAACTCAAAAAACTTTCTTTAAATGCTTAACTTTAACCCACTTAAGCAGATTAAATCAGAACCTTAAGATTTTCTAAACTTCTTAAAGCCGGATAATTTTCCTTC
>NZ_JAUBRM010000077.1:0-29771 GCF_036701905.1 Microcoleus sp. MON2_D5 | reverse complement strand
TATCCTTTCTCTGCGCTGTGCTTATCTCAATGGTCAACTTTCCACTTGATATATGTGCAAAACTGAGATGCACCCGAGGCATCTATTTCCTGAGAGTGGGCCGCATAAAAAGTGAAAACATCGTTCACTTGAGCTTCACTTAAATCATACTCAGCAGCAATTTGGTTGGGCGAAAAACCCCATTTATGGGCTGCAATGACTACTGTTTGCACCCGCAAGCGAGTGCCGCGCAAAACGGGTATGAGTTCACCACTAGCGCCGCGCACATAGGTGATTTCAGGAAAAGCGCGATCGTCATTCCGCTGGTTGAGGGTAGCGACTTTTTCGGCTACAGCCCAGAGAATAAACCGATCGAGGGAAATGCCTTGGAGTGTCGCCAATTTTTCAGCTTCTTGCTGTAGCTGAACGGGTAAGTTTAAGGTGTGGGATGTCAGCGTGAATGGCAGTCAGTGGGGTTCGTAGTTTATGACTAACAATGGAGATATAGGAGATATAGCGGTTCTCAAGAAAGTGAGGTATGGGGGCGAGTCTTATGCCTATGCCTATGCCTATGCCTATGCCTATGCCCTATGCCCTATGCCCTATGCCCTATGCCCTATGCCCTATGCCCTATAAGCACCTCATGTTACTGAGAAAGGCTATAAGCTGTTAAGTATTTAAACTGGGTAGGAGCAAAATGCCAAACGCTTACACCTCAATCTTGACAGCGAATCAAAATAATTGATTTAAATACACAACAGCTTAAATTATGGATATTAATACGCTCAGTGTGCTTAAGCTTATAATTTAATTCAGCTATAGCCAGCCACAGCCAGGAGAACAACTATGTTTCGCAACATGAACTTACAAACAAAACTAATCAGCGCTTTTTTATTAATGGGGTTGATCGTCTTCGTGTTTGCTGGGGTAGGGTGGAACGGGGTTTCCAGGCTAAGTGTACACATCAAAACCCTTAGTGAGGATAGCCTGCCAAGTGTGACTGCTTTGTGGAATATCAACGAAGGAAAGACCCAAATTCAGGCATCAGAGCAATTACTCTTCGATCCCGAAATGACTAATCCAGAAAGGCAAGCAGCATTAGCTAGAATTCAGAATGCCTGGAAACAAATCAACGAAAACTTTCAAAAATACGAAAAGATTCCGAATACCCCAGAGGAAGATAAAAACTACAAAGAATTTCTACAAAACTGGGATGCTTGGAAGAAAGCCCATGAAAAATTGCTGAATATAGAACAAGACTATAACCAAATGGGTATCCGCAATCCCTGGAAAAGGCAGATTCAGCTAATCAGTCAGGGTAAGGGAAATTCACCAGAAATCGCGGCAGTTAAAACAGCACTGGAAATCCGTACCAGGATGGATGAGTATGGCGCAAGTACAGAGGAGCCTTTATTTAAGATAGCTACCGATTCAGTTAGATCAGTTATAGCCTTCAATCAAGACATTGCAGACAAAGCTCAGCAATCAGCCACTCTGGATATAAATCAGACTGAATTCTGGGTTCTTGTGGGCATGATTCTTGGTCCGGTGACAGCGATTATTTTGGGAATATTCTTGAGCATTACGATCGCCAAGCCCATCGACAAAGCCCTCAAAAGCATTGTCAATATGATTGTCAGTTCTTCCAGCCAAATTGCCGCTACAGTTGAGCAGCAAGAACGGATCGTAAATCAGCAAGCAACGGCGGTGAATGAAACTACTTCCACAATGGATGAATTGGGAGCCTCATCGCGCCAATCAGCAGAGCAAGCCGAATCAGCACTGGATAATGCACGTCAAGTTTTAAACCAGGCGGAGGAAGGAGCCACAGGCGCACGTCAAGTTTTAAACCAGGCGGAGGAAGGAGCCACAGGCGCACGTCAAGTTTTAAACCAGGCGCAAGATGGCAATAAGGTAGTGGAGAAATCTCTAGAAGGAATGTCTGAGTTGAGAGAAAAAGTGGCGACGATCGCCACACAGATTATGCGATTGAGCGAGCAGACTACTCAGATTGGCAGCATTACAGGCACTGTAACAGATTTAGCTACTCAGACGAATATGTTAGCTTTGAATGCCTCAGTCGAAGCTATTCGGGCTGGAGAACACGGTAAAGGATTTGGAGTTATAGCTAATGAAATTCGCCGACTGGCAGATCAGAGTAAAAAATCAGCCGAGAAAATTAATACCATCATTACTGATATCCAGAACGCGATCAATTCCACAGTCATTGCTACAGATGAAGGCACGAAAACTGTCAAAGAAGGTATCAAACTTTCTCAAGATACAGCCCAAGCTTTTAAACAGGTAACACAGTCGATCAATGATATCGTTTTGAAAAATCAGGATATGACGATCGCGGCTATCAACAATAGCGTTTTGAAGAATCAACAAATGACTCTCGCTTCTATCAAGGATATCGTTTTGAAGACTCAACAAATTTCTCTCAATGCCATGCAACAAGCATTAGCCGTCCAACAAGTAGTTGAAGCAATGAATACTATCAATTCTGGAGCTAAACAAACTGCTAGCGGCATTAATCAAACTAAGGTAGGTACTCAACTACTAAACGATGCAGCTCAAAATCTTAAAGTATTGAGTGCCAAATAGAGAGATTATATCGATTCCGGTTGCACTCCTCATGATTGTTAACAGTTCACGGTGAGTCAAAAAACTGAAAATTCCGCTTATATTTGGTTGCCACTTTACTATTCCGATGAAGCGCAGATTTGATATGAGACGAGGAAGGTACGGGAAAATAATTTTTATTTTACTCTAATCTCTAATCTGTATTTTGTATAAGAAGCCAAGTTGCGGGTTATTAGCGATTTCCAGCGATCTATTACGTCATATCAAATCCGTTAGCATCGGAATAGTAAATTCGAGTTCACTGTTGACTGTTCACGGCGTCAACAGTCAACAGTCAACAGTCAACCGTCAACATCATTCCGGTGTAACCGGAAATGATATCACTGAGATTCTTCCCATTTTTTTACCCAAGATTGTGGCTGTCATTTTTAAGTTTTACAGTACCATAAATAAGCCAAAAAATAGCCCTTTCTCTAAAAAAAGCAAAGGGCTATCGACTTTTTAACTCAATTAATTAATGACTGTGCCCGTGCCCGTGAGAATGGCCGTGTCCGCCATGAGAATGACCGTTCCCGTGAGAATGACCGTGCTCGCCATGAGAATGGCCGTGTTCCCCGTGAGAATGCGCGTGCTCGCGCTGCGCCGAAGCCAAACTCGGATTAACAGCAACCGCAGTTTCACTCAACAACGCTTCAATCTGCGGATTTGCCCACTCGGCCGCCATTTTCAGAAACTCTGGATGGTCATTTACGCAAGGTAATTTGCGGTAAGTAACTCCTTGACGCTGTTTCTGCAAAGACTCAATAATGTGGTCTACATCTAACAAAGTTTCGTGATTTTCTGTGGCAAATCCGATCGGCATAAAGACGATCGCAGTTGCACCCAAATCAATCAAATTCTTCGCAGCCAAAGTCGCATCCGGTTGTGTCCATTCAATCAGCGGTGTGTCGTGATTCAGCCAACCCACCGAAATCAAAGGATAGCGATACATCAAACGTTCCCGCACGCGATCGTACAAAGCTTGACTTTCCACAATTCCCGAAGTAAAGCCCTTGGCCTTGTGCGGACAACCGTGATTCATCAGCACAATCCCAATCTGAGAAGGCAAATGCGCTACAGCTAAATCGTTCTTAATTTCCTCTTCAACCAAATCCGCCATTAGCTGGATGTAAGCAGGTTCATCGTAAAAAGAAGGAATGTAGCGCTGTCCTTTTACCCAATGTTCCTTACCATCAAAGGTTTGTGCTAAAGCTTTATTCACCTGTTCCACAGCAATGCCGCTGGTGAAAACAGAATCAACTACCAACAGCGGATAAATCAGAATTTTGTCAAATCCTTCTGCTTGAATTTGAGGGATTACTTGTTCCGGCAAAAACGGCGCGCAAAAGTTAAAAGCTTTGAACACTTTTACTTTATCGCCCCATTTCTCCTGTAAATTCTTTTCAATCCCAGCGCGCTGCTGTTCAAAAATTGCATTGTGCGGCGAAACGAATTGACCGTGTTGGTGACTCCACTCGTGCAAGTCAAAGATTGCTAAAATCTTCGCCAGCGGCGGATAAATCCAAAGCGGTACTGGCGCAAACTTTGCCGTAAGCAAATTTAAAGCTTGTTCGTTGTAGTTGGCAAAATCGTCGTAGCTTTCGACTTCGCCGTAACCCATCAGTAATACAGCAACCCGATCATTACTTGCCGGTGCCGCAGATGTTTTGAAATCGATTTTTTCTGGAGAAGCAACCACTTTGTATTCCTCAATTTTATTTATTCTAAGAGATCCAGGCAGGATGAAGGGTGAATCGGAGATTTTTCATTGTTTGCGATCGCACGACTGACGTGCGCGGGGCGGATTCCCGGTTTTTGCGCCCATACTTCCCGGTCAAACCTCTTATTTATCCTAGAAACCGGATTGATGAGCATCAGTCCTAAGTCGGTTTTTTGACCCTGACCCGAAATTTGTAGGGCAGCTAAGCTGGCAGGCCTCTAATTTTCACAATCCTGTTTCTTTAAGCTTTTGTGGGGTCGGCTTCGACGCCGCCAGAAAAGTTAAATCTAAATACAGAACAGCTTAAAACTAGAATCAGTCTTTGCTAAGCTTGACAGGGAATGCGGCCGGGGGGGATAACTTTTATGTTTTCTTAAGACTCCCTGACCTTGCCTCAGATTAAAGCTGTTTGGAGCGTTCCCAGCTTTTAACTTGGGGGGATACTCTTCAAACTTGACTCTATTATAAGTTTAACACCCTATCCCCTGGGGTAGTATATGATATAGTAGGTATATGATAAAGTTATGTTGCGAACTATATTAACTTTCTTGACGAACTATGAGACTGGTAATTTGCCCCGGAGTCCACGAACCAAAGCTAACCGACTGTTTCCTGGCGGGACTTTCGGGGCTTTGGGGAGTGGCAGCCGATCGCCAAAACCAGCAAATAGTCGATCGTGTCAAGATTTTTCCCGCTCATAAATATCCGCCTTTTTCAGCTCTTGACATATTCCACTTTTTGTGCAGCGAAGAGTTAGGAGGAGAAAGTCTAGTATTTGTCAGCTTTTCGGCAGGAGTAGCCGGGGCGATCGGGGCGGCTTGGATGTGGCAGCAACTCGGCGGCAAAGTCGGGGCTTTTTTTGCCTTAGACGGTTGGGGAGTACCTCTGGTGGGCAATTTTCCCATCCACCGAATCAGCCACGATCGCTTTACGCATTGGAGTTCAGCAATTCTCGGTAGCGGTGGAGAAAGCTTTTATGCAGATCCCGCGATCGAACATTTGGATTTATGGCGAACTCCCGAAACGGCAAAAGGCTGGCACGTCAGCCAAAGCGCCGCCGGCATTGAGACTGTCGCACCCACAACCGCAGCAAAATTTTTAGTCCACCTATTGAAACAATACGGAGTCCAATCAGTTGTTTAATCTTAATTTAGTATCCTCAGCGATCGCACCTATTGCCACCATCGCCCGCCTAGACAATTCTCTCACTTCAGGCACAACAAACAGCATCAAACAGTGGTTGATATTTGGTGCCTCAGCATTTTTAGTCTCAATTCCAGTCTTCGTGCAAGCACCGTTAGTTCGTCTATATCCTACCATCAGTTTGCTGTCAACTATCCCCTGGTTCGTTCTGAGTTTAATTCTAATTTTCCGCCCCAAAACACAACTTTGGGGAGATTTATTATTAGGATTTGCCGGATGTTGGCTCGCAGGTTCTATCTATTGGGGCTGGTTTAGATGGGAACCAATTTTACATCTACCTATAGAATCAATTGGCTTGCCTTTTGCTATTTGGTGCTTGGGCAAATCTTGGGGGAAAGTTGGCGGCTATTTTTATTTAGGTTCCCTATTGGGTACTGCCATTACTGATTTATATTTTTACTTAACTGGGTTGATGCCCTACTGGCGGCAAGTGATGCACGCGGAACCGGAATTAGCAATGCCGATTTTTCAAAGTGCGATCGGTCAAATTGAAACTCCTTGGGGGATAGGTTGCGCCCTAGTCTTAATCGCTGTGTTGCTAACAGTCGGTTTGCTGAGTTTGCGCGATCGAGAACTGCACTGGCGCGCTTTCAGCGGAGCAGTTTTGAGCACTCTTTTAGTAGACGGCTTATTTTGGCTGGCTGCTTCTGCGGCTTAAGATTTATGATTGGTTCCTATGTTGGTAATTTTTGACCGCAGATGTGGGCGGATTGACGCAGATTAACGCAGATTTTTTGATAGATGTAGTCTTGAGATTCCTGACTTCTTTAAGAAGTCGGGAATTTGGGTATTTAGTGAACAATTATGAGTTAAAATCTAAAATCTAAAATCTAAGAATCCAAAATCAATATCATGTCTTTCATTTCAATTCGCGGTGTAGAACATTATTACGAGTGGATAACGGCAGATAACAGTGCCCAACCCAGCGGGAAACCAGTGATGGTATTTATGCACGGCTGGGCGGGCTCAGCGCGCTACTGGGAAAGCACGGCACGGGCTATTGCTGATGATTTTGATTGTTTGCTCTACGATATGAGAGGTTTTGGTCGATCGCCCTTGCCAAAAGAGCCTCCTGAGTCCAGCTACGAACTCGAAACCTACGCCCGCGACTTAGCTGAATTATTAGAAGCTCTGAATTTAAGTCGCGTCTTTCTCAATGCTCACTCCACCGGAGCATCAATTGCTACTTTATTTCTCAACCTTTACCCCGAAAAAGTAGAAAAAGCAATTCTCACTTGCAGCGGTATTTTTGAATACGACGAAAAATCTTTTACAACTTTTCACAAATTCGGTGGCTATGTGGTAAAATTTAGACCCTCTTGGCTGGCATCAATCCCGTTTGCCGATCGGCTATTTATGGCCCGGTTTTTGCGCCGTTCCCTGCCCACAGAGGTCAGTTTGGCGTTTCTCAAGGATTTTTTAATGGCAGACGAGCAAGCTGCTATAGGTACAATGGTGACGGCCGTCAGCAAAAGAGCCGCCGAGGAAATGCCCCAAGAATTTGCGCGGCTGAGTGTTCCCACACTGCTTGTGGCCGGAGAATTCGACCAAATTATCCCCGCCGTCATGGGAGAGCAAGCAGCCTCCCTCAGCAAAAAAGTAGAATTTGTTATAATTCCGAATACGGCTCACTTTCCGATGCTGGAGGATGCCGCAACATATTTGCAGCGAATTCGAGAATTTTTGCCAGCAGCGGCTTAGCTGAGTTATTGTTCATCTAATGTACGATCGGACAAGCAAGCTTTGAGAACGGCTTTTGCTCCGATCTTAATTTTTAATTCCTAATTTCTTAAAGCGAAAGGTGGTACAATGAACGACCTCGACCAATACTATAAAGTGCTGGGACTGTTGCCGGGAGCTTCCAGAGAAGAAATTAGCCAAGCCTACAAGGATTTAGCGTTCATTTGGCACCCCGATCGCATCCCCAAAGACAATCCCAGACTACTACAGAAAGCTGAAGAAAAGATTAAGGAAATTAATCAAGCTCGCGAAAAATTGCGATCGATTCAACCAAGAGGTCAGAATCAGAACGTTCAGCAAAAACATACTCAGCACAAACACACCCAGTACCAAAACACCCAGCAAAAACACACCCAGCACCAAAACACCCAGCAACAAAACGCTCAGTACAGAAACACTCAGCAACAAAACACCCAGCAACAAAATACTCAGTACAGAAACACTCAGCAACAAACTACCCAGCAACAAAATACCCAGTACAGAAATACTCAGCAACAAAATACCCAGCAACAAAATACTCAGTACAGAAACACCCAGCAACAAAATACCCAGCAACAAAATACCCAGCAACCCAATACTCAGCAACCCAATACTCAGCAACCCAATACTCAGTACCAAAACACTCAGCAACCCAATACTCAGTACCAAAACACTCAGTACCAAAACACTCAGTACCAAAACACTCAGTACAGAAATAATCAGTATCCCAACACCCAACACCAAAACACCCAGCCACCATCGGCCAACCCAAAAGAACCCCGCTACTCTTCTGAACCCTCTTCAGGAAAATATGCTGGAAATTATGCGGGAAACTATGGGGGAAACCCTGCAGGGCCCTATTCAGAGGCGTCCCGCTACCAATCGCAGCCGCCGCCATCTCAGTCATCTCCGTCTTACCGCCAAGCTGGGCCGCAAGCTCCCGATTTGAGCGGTTCCAACTTCAAAGGAGCTTCCTTAAAAGAAAAGGATTTTTCAGGAAGAAACTTGAGCAATGCAAACCTGAGTGAAGCCGACTTAAGTGATGCTTTTCTACACAACGTCAATCTCACAGGCGCGAATTTGCACCAAGCAAACTTGTTCAGGGCCAATTTGTTAGGAGCTTGTTTGATCAATGCCAACTTGAGAGAAAGCAACTTAATCGGAGCCGATTTGAGCGGTGCTGACTTGAGCGGTGCTGACTTAACAGGAGCGAAAATCGGTTACGGCGATCGAGTTATGGTCAAACTTACCCGGACTACATTAACAGGTACAATCTTACCCGACGGTACTGTTCATAGCTAAATTATTTAGTTTTTAGTCAGTCGTTGTAGACGCGGGTTTTACCCGCAATATTTGCTGCAAGTCCAAATACAAAAAAATCCGCCCTTCGCGAATTTTGGATCAAAACTTATATTCTGTCCGCTAGAACAACCGCAATAAAATTGGTTCGTAGTGAGGGCGTTCGTCGTCAGAATTGTATGAGGACTTGCATTCCTCGCTGCGTACCCATAATGGTTAAATTACTTGACATGATATTACGCGATCGCGATCGCACAAACCGAGTTTTTTTTACCCGGTTCAATAGCTGCAACGAGGTCTTTTCGTTCATCAAACCCCGTTTCTGTCTCCAACACGGCTAATCGAGATTCATATTACAGCAACCGCCAAAATGGTTCCTGTTCTGTTTTTTCCTTCTTCCTTCTTCCTTCTTCCTTCTTACTTCTTCCTTCTTCCTTCTTCCTTCTTCCTTCTTCCTTCCGTTATTAATTACTTCCGCCACGGCGATTGCGTAACTTTCGTCCAGCAGCCAGCATAGCGCCTCCCGCCATCAAACCTCCCACAGTCATTGGTTCGGGAACCGGCTCAGCTTGAACCGTCTCCACAGAACCGCCTTTAATAAATACAGCAGAATCTAACTTGCCATCGCCCACATCTTTAATGCGGATGCTGAGAACATTCGTCTGATTTTGCTTGAGCAAACCCTCAAAACCTAAAATTTTAGTAAAACCGTCGAGCTTAACGATGTTAGCAGCAATACCTGTCAAACTTGGGTTGTCAATATAGTCTGGGTGATATGTAGAGCGATTATAGGGATCGGGAACAAGATTATTAATCGTAACTGTTTTTCCGTCGCTCAATTTTGCCAAATTAGTGCCGTTCAGCAGCAGTTCAAAATCGTCATTAAATTCAGAATTGCCGAACTCAGGAAACTCCTCAGAAGCAAATACATATTGAAAGACTAACTTTTCAACCGTGCTATTAGCAAAAAAGCTGAGGTTTAGCTGAGTCAAATCCCCCTCTTCACCTTCAGGCCCAAAGTCCGTGCTTAAATCGCTGTTTTCGATCGTGAAGTTATCTTTCCGATTCTTACCCCGTATATCGGCGACTTTACCCGTGCTCAGAACAACACCTGATTTCAAACCGAAGGGGTCATTAGTGAAAGTACCAAAAGCAGCCGAATTACCCGTAAGTGAAACAGAGAAATTACTCAACCCGGCTGTATTAGCCCCCAATAAATTATTTTTTAAAGTCTCAGCGTTATTAGTTGGCCCTACCGAAAATGCCATTGCTGGCGCTGCCAACAAACTCAGAGCAGTAGTTAATGTAGCTGTTAAGGCAGCAATTTTGTGACTAATTATCATAAATTTTTCCTGGAAGATACAAACCTGATTCTCTGCACAACTTCATTTTTACATTATATAACTATTAATGTCTAGCATCTTTACAATAACTTTACATATAAGTGGATTTACGCTTTTGGTAGTTATTTTGTTGGGTAGTTCTTGGCATTTTGTCCGCCTATAAACCTCAGCGAAAAAATAGGGAGGCAAAAATACACGTACACAGACTAATAATTTCATGACTTACGCACTGGAGACCAAAAAACCCTGGTTTTGATACCCTTGGCGCTCTCCAAAATGACTAATGACTAAGGACTAATGACTAATGACTAATAGGTAATGACTAATGACTAATGACCTCCCCCAAAAAAACCATACAAGCGCCCGATTCCTGTCGTAGAGAGATCAAAATTTTTGACCCTAGTTCAACATCCCAGATTCATCTCTGGAGTAAATCTAAAATCCTTCGACTGAGCGCGACTCGACGGCTCGCCGAAGTCTACAATCTAAAATCTCTAATCGACTGACTGTTGACTAAAACCCCCTTGCTTCTCCTTCGCCGCGCCGGTCGGCAGCCCCTTCCAACCAACCATCCGTAGTCAGGACGATCGCATTGGCATTGCCCCAGCCGTCACCTTCGACAATCTGGTGTCCCCGCCGCCGCAACTCCGAAAGCGTCGCAGCCTCAAAACCTCCCCGTTCCACCATCAGGCGATCGGGCTGCCACTGGTGGTGTATCCGAGGTGCAGACACAGCATCGCCGACATTCATGTCGTAAACCAACACGTTCAGCACTATTTGCAACACCGTAGTAATAATCGTGCTGCCTCCGGGAGCTCCCGCTGCGAGGCGAAATTTGCCATTTTCTGTCACGATGACCGGCGTCATGCTGGATAAAGGAGTTTTCCCCGGGGCGATCGAATTTGCCTCCCCGCCCACCAAACCAAACAAATTCGGCACTCCCGGCGCCGCTGCAAAATCATCCATCTCGTTGTTGAGCAAAATTCCCGTACCCGCGGCCACGACTCCAGCCCCAAAACCGCCATTCACCGTAAACGTTAAGCTTACTACATTACGCTCTTTGTCAACTACCGTCAGGTGGGTAGTTTCGGGAGACTCCCACAGCAGACGGTTCAAAGTTTCAGCGTCAACAGCCTTTACCTCGCTGGAGGGTCTGGCTTTTGACATTTGGATTTGCGATCGTCTCAATTTGCCATAATTGCTGCTAGTCAGAGCTTTGACCGGTACCCTCACAAAATCCGGGTCGCCCAAATACTGTGCCCGGTCAGCATAAGCAATCCTCATGCTCTCCGCCAGTAAATGTAGCGTATCTGGACTTGGCCTCCCCAACCTCTTGAGATCCGTCTCTCCCAGAATATTTAAGATTTGCAACAAATGAACGCCCCCGGAAGAAGGAGGCGACATGGCGCAAATTTCGTAAGTGCGAAAGTTCCCGCAAACGGGATTCCGCCAAATCGGCGTATAGTTTTTCAAATCTTCCAGAGTGATAATGCCGCCGTTTTTAGCCATGTCGGCGGCGATCGCCCGCGCAATGTCCCCGGTATAAAAACTTTGCGGATTTTGTGCAATCTGCCGCAAAGTCCGCGCCAAATCCCGCTGCACCAAAAGCTCACCCGGCTGGTATAAAATGCCACCGCGAGTAAAAACCTCCCGCGCCGCCCGGTTTTTGTTGAGCACATCCTGTCGTCGCCCGGTAGCCGTGGTAAACCGCGAACTTACCGGAAAGCCTTTTTCAGCCAGGGCGATCGCCGGCGCCACCACCTGGGCCCAAGGCAACTTACCATACTCGCGGTGCACCGTATAAAGTCCAGCCACAGTGCCCGGAATACCCGCCGCCAAATGCCCGTCCAGACTTGCCCTTTGGCGCACCTTGCCTTGCTTGTCGAGGTACATATCCCGCGCCGCACGTTTCGCAGCTCGTTCCCGGAAATCCAGCGCCTGCACAGCCCCCGTTTCCGCCCGCCGCAGGAGCAAAAAACCCCCGCCGCCGATACCCGCCGAAAAAGGCTCCACCACCGAAATCGCCAAAGCCGTAGCAGCCGCCGCATCCACTGCATTTCCTCCCTGTTGTAGCAGCGCCAGCCCCGCAGCGCTCGCCAGAGGGTGAGCTGAAACTGCCATTCCCTGTTTGCTGCGCTGTTGCTGCAAGGTTGTCTGTAGCTGCTGCTGGCAGCCGCCCAACACCAAGACTGTTAGGCAACCAGTATAAATTTGCACTTTGCTCAAGAACTTTGGCAACATTTTTTACGGGTGAGGCGAGGATTTTTTATAGTATACTTTTAGGAGCATCTTCCCTAAAACCTAAATGCGGTACTGAGTTCAACCGCAAATAAATTACCTGTTATGGCAGATGGGGAAACGATTTGACCCTGGGCACCTCTCGCGGTACAAGAGGAAGAGAGAAAAGAGGGACATCTTATGGCAATTTAATAATTAAACAAGTTGAAAAAAGCATTTTTTTTGAGAATATACTGATTTCAAAAAAGCTGATAAGCGCCGAAAAATGGCGTTGATGATTTACTGTATGAAATGCTAAAGAGGCAAATTAGAGAAACCAATATTCATAAAGCTTCGGAATTTTCAAATTATCTTTTTTTCCAGCCTGATTAAACATCGCCAGTAAATGAAACCTCAAAAATAATTAACTCAAACTTTTAGGTGATTGCTATGGTAATGCAACACTTAGCAGACTTAGCAGAGCAGTTTTTGGGCAGTTGTTCGACTGGTGAGTTAATCAATAAAACAGGTTTGTAGTGAGGACTTTGACGGGAGCATCTCATATGTGTAAAAACACTTCTTCTGACTCCTTCCTTCTGACTCTTTCCCCCTGACTCCTGGCTCCTGGCTCCTAACTCCAATTTGGGGCTGGGCTGCTTTCATTGAGATGCTCCCACTTTGACCTCACTCGCACGCCCCTGGCGCGGGAGAAAAAATTTTACGATCGGCGATTAACTGGAATCGATCTGAGTTAGAGACCCGGTTTTTTAGTAGATATATAGTTCTCAAACCAATATTTTTGGGTGAAGCCGGGTTTTTCTGGGTAAGTTATATTAAACCAAAAATATGCGATCGACTTTAGGAAAATTCCAATCCTCCGATAAAACCCTAAATGCCTCGCAGCCGAGGCCTGTGTCAGAAAAATTGCCGCCCAAATAGTCTGCACTCCGTCTTTTAACGCCTTTCCCCCCCTTATGGTAGATCACACTCAGGTTGGTAAGCCTGTTATATTGGCAGTATCTAGGCAAGTTTCGGGAATACTGGTAGTAACACGTAAAGGAGTCAGAGTGTCTGCTTCCAGACTCTACTTCGGCGAACAACTACCAAACCACACCTCATGCAAGTTATGAACAGCCAAAAAGTTAGTGTAATCATTCCTGCATTCAATGCTGCCGACACTCTGGCCGAGACAGTTGCCTCCGTACTCAAGGGCACCCACAAGAATCTAGAAATTTTAATTGTTGATGACTGCTCTACTGATGCTACTGACAAAGTTGCTGCTAAGCTGGTCGAGCAAGATTCGAGAATTAAATACTTCAGGAATTCCCAAAATTACGGGGTTTCTAAGTCGAGAAATTTAATGATATATCGCGCCACAGGCGAGTATGTAGCGTTTATCGATAGCGACGATACCTGGGAACCCAATAAGTTAGAAGTTTGTTTGAAGATGCTCGCAGACAATCCCGAAGTCAAAGCTGTGGCTCACGCTTTGCGATATTTAGACAAGCACGGAAAGAAGTTGAGTTATATTCCCACCTATCCTACAACTAAAGCAGAAATGCAGGCGATTAAGGAGACAGGCGAAAGTCCTTGGGTTTTCCCGTCTTCTGTTGTAGTCGATCGCTCCATTCTTGTCAAAGAAGGCGGGTTTGCAGAAGATTGGGAGGTAGGAGAAGATACAGAGTTATTTACCAAACTTGCTCAAAAGTACGGCTTGCTAGCGGCGACAGAACCTTTGGGAAATTATAGAATTAGAGGGAAATCTCTCACAGATAAGCACTGGCTGAAAAAGCGCATAGCTTCTGATTGTGTCAAGGAAAACCAACTGCGGCGCTTGCGGGGAGAAAAACAGTTATCACTCCACGAGTACGAACAGTTATGTTTTAAGAATTTGCCGCTTTTGCAAAGGCTTAACAAATTGCGAGAAGTTTTGGCACTGCACTACATGAGAAAGCTGGGACAAAGTTGGTTAAATCGGGAGGTTTTGCCTACTATTGTTTACGGTGTCGCTACCACCGTGCTCAATCCGCAAGCTACTGTCAACAAGTGGAAATGGATGAAGACTCACGAAAAGTTGAGTCATCAAACGGCAGAAGGTATTGGTTATTCGGCAGAATTAAACCCCCAGCGATCGTCTGAAATCGGGGGGCTGTCCTAAAGGATGTTATAGTTGTATAGCCTTTCTCAGTAACATGAGGTGCACGCTTGATATAGGGCATAGGGCATAGGGCATAGGGCATACCTCACTTTATTGAGAACTGCTATATGCGGGTTTAGTCAAGAAATTAGGTACTGCCAATAAAGCCGAATCGAAGCCGATCGCCCAGAGACTGGTTAAGACGCGATATTGGGGTTTTGAGCCGTATTTGACTGTTAATATCCTGTCGGATCAATTACCCGCAATACCAGCTACAGCGGCTTGCAGCCGTGCGATGGGACACGATATACAAATCTTTGAAAGCGGCGATCGTATGTCAGCCTTGATTTATTCGACCGCCAGCTTCAACCCTATACAGGGCGAAAATAGCAGCGTTCCCGCACCGTGCTATTTGCTGCGAAAACAGTTACACTAAATATCATAATATAAGTAAAGAGCCAAGTTTTTTGAATGAAAAAATGGGTAGCAAACCCCTTTTTGAAGCAGAAAATAAAAGCAAAAATTTAGCAAAAGTTCTGCTTTCTACCTTCAGAGGCCGCTCGCCTTTTTATTTGGAATTAGATTGAATTTATGGACTGGCAAGAAATTTCTGGCAATTGGGTATTAATTCCCTCAAGACCGATCGCGATCGTACATTTTCTCGGCGGTGCATTTGTGGCGACAGCACCGCAACTCACCTATCGCTGGCTGTTAGAGGCTTTGGGGAACCAAGGATATCTTGTAGTCGCAACGCCGTTTGTCAATACTTTGGATCATATTGCGATCGCCCGCGATGTTCTCAACAAATTTGAAAATGCCCTCGATCGCCTGCGCGGCACTAAATTGCTCAAATCTTCCTATCTCCCCATTTACGGTATGGGACACAGCATGGGATGCAAACTGCACTTGCTGATCGGTTCTGTATTTGACGTAGAAAGGGCAGGCAATATTCTGATTTCTTTCAACAATTATGCGGCATCCGAAGCAATCCCGATCGTCGAGCAAATTTCCCCCGTCTTTAACGTCGAGTTTACCCCTTCCCCGCAAGAGACTAATCGCCTCGTCCAAGATAGCTATCAAATCCGGCGCAATCTTTTAGTCAAATTTAACGGCGACAACATCGACCAAACCCTGCTGTTGACCAAACTGCTAAAAGCACGATTTCCCGAGATGATTACAGTTCAGACTCTAACTGGCAACCATCAAACGCCCTTGGGGCAAGATGTTAGCTGGCCTGTGGGTCAAATTTTTACACCCTTCGACGCGATCGGGCAATGGGTCAAACAAGAAGTGTATCGAGAATTAAATGAATTAAAACGGACAATTCTGCTGTGGCTTAATCCTCTGTCCCGCGTTTAAAACCCGATGAACCCATTAATCAGAAATTTCCTCTACCACTTCCAAAATATCATCTTCATTGTTCGACCTTGAGACAGGAGTATAATTTTTGACCATCGACAAACAGTTCCGTCCATCAGCCGTTCTCACATAACTAATACTGTCTGCGATGTCTTTAATCAATTTTAGACCGCGCCCGCCCGGAGAGTTAATATCAACTTTTTCCGAAATATCTTTGATTTTTTGCTCTAAATCAAACGGATCGCCCGAGTCCCAAATTTTAATCTCTAAAGATTCAGCGAACACCGCCACCTGAATGTCAACACGCAAATCCGGTGGTTTGCCCTTGTGGGCGTGACGCACCGCATTCGTAAAGCCCTCAGCCAAAGCTAACTGACATCGTATCCACACACTTGTAGGAATTCGCGAGTCGTACAATTGTCCAAACCACGACAAAACCCAGCTTAATCCACTCAGACCTGTATTGACTTGAAGATCCGCTTTTTTTAGCATCAGCAACTTTTCGGAACCCTTTAATTCAATCACGCTCACCACAGAAGTTCTTCATCTGCCGGTGGGCAAAATACAACCAGAAAAAATACGATGAGACAAAATACAACGGCGGCAAAATTGAATGGTAGTTTGAGGATACTAGCTTTGGTGGGCCGTCGAGCGATGTCTAATCCACTAATCGGTTAGTCACTATACCATAAATAGCACTTTCATGTCAACCAGCGGCTGTGGCAAATAAAAGTCTATAAAAATTTATATTCTGAGTATAAACTGAGTGAAGTTCGATCGCGCCAAATTTCCATCAAATTTTAACGTAAATTGAACTCAACGACCCGCTGTCAAAAGCAATTACCTCGAAAGCGATGCCAATAAACTATACTCAATCTCAGACAAGGGCGCTGACAGGATATATTTTAAATGACCCCCAGACCTTGAAAAACTTGTAGTACCTAAGTGCCCATGTTTCAAATTCTGGTTATTGACGATGATACGGCTGTTCAAGAACTGCTGAGAAGAACCCTGAAAAAACAGGGTTACGAAGTAACAGTAGCAAGCAATGGCGAAGACGGTGTAGCCCAGGCGCAAAAATTGCGTCCGGCCCTGATAATTTGCGATTGGATCATGCCGCGCTTGACCGGCATCGATGTCTGCCGTCGAGTTAAGGCAGATCCGGATCTGTCAACTACACAATTCTTTTTGTTGACTTCTTTGGGTTCGATCGCCGATCGAGTCAAAGGGCTCGACGCCGGTGCCGACGATTTTATCTCGAAGCCGATCGAACTCAACGAGTTGCAGGCGAGAGTACGCGCGGGATTGAGGCTGCACCAACTCAGCCGAGATTTAAAAATAGCCAAGCAAAGTCTGGAAGCAGAGTTAGCCGAGGCGGCCGAGTACGTGCAATCGCTGCTGCCAGATCCGATGACGGAACCTATCAGCATTGAGGCAAAATTCATTCCCTCCCGGCAGTTGGGGGGAGATTGCTTCGACTACAACTGGCTAGATGCCGATTATTTGGCGATTTACTTGCTCGACGTAGCCGGTCACGGTTTGCGGGCGGCGCTGCCTTCTGTGGCAGTGCTGAATTTGCTGCGATCGCGCGCGCTCCCCAACATAGACTACTACAAACCCAGCGACGTTTTGCGCGCCCTGAACACCACCTTCCAGATGAGCTACCAAAATGACAAGTATTTCACCATCTGGTATGGCGTTTACAACCGCATTTCTCGCCAGCTAGTTTATGCCAGCGCCGGCCATCCACCGGCCGTGTTGATTTCCCAGTCGCCTGCGAGCACTGCTAAAATCCAGCGATTAAAAACCCCCGGAATGCCTGTCGGGATGTTCCCCGACGCCCCCTATGTCGATAATTGCTGCGATGTCGAGGATTTGAGCACTCTCTACATCTTTAGCGACGGGGTATACGAGATCCACCAACCTGACGGCAATATCTGGGGGCTTGACCCTTTCGTCGACCTGTTAGCAGCTTACAACGGTGCAAGTGCCGACCAGTTAGAGCTGGTTTTGAACTACATTCAAAAGTTGAACGCTAAAGCAGTTTTTGATGATGATTGGTCTTTACTCAAGGTAAACTTTGGCTAGCTGACTTCTTGCATTGCATCTGCGACCAAATAGCAAGAAGGCAGCAGCCCAAAGATTTAGTTAGTTGAAGGAATTTTGCTATTAAAAGCATCGCGGGTCGGAAATATCTCGAAAACTCGATCCATGCTGGTGAGTTCAAATAAGATGCGGATTTGCTCGTTGATAGAACAGACAACTAATTGACTCCCAGCGGCCCGGACTGTTTTGAGCGCCAAGACTAAAGCGCCTAAACCAGAACTATCCATAAATGTCACATCAGTGAAGTCTATCAATACCACATCGGCTCCCGCTTCCACTAGGTCGCTAATCTCTTGGCGGAATTGACTTGCCTTGGTGCCGTCTAAAATGCCAGAGGGCTGAATAATTTTAACTACAGGACTCATATTTTGCGGTGGGAATGTCAGAATTTCTAGCCAGACTAGGCTAGTATAGCTGCGAGATGGACTCCGATCCAAATAACAGAGTGGGATTTCTAAGACATTTTCACTCTTAAAGGCAGCGCCCAGCAGCCTCTAAACAGTCCAAGAAACTGATTCAGCTTACTTGTATGCTTCCTCAATATCTTCAGAGCGCCCTTAGCATCGGCGTTGACTGCCCACCCAATAGCTGTGCGGTAAAGTCCACAATGGATACGTTTGCGACTGAATTTATAGGTATTGGGGCTGTCTGCATTCCATAGGGGGAGATTGACATCTTCGACTTTTCATCGACTTAGCATAATTTTCGATTTCAACACCCACCACAGCGACAGAGCAGATACCATAACAATCAAAGCGGAAACAGCCGGTATGCCAGCGAGCTGGCTCAAACCACCCATCACTGGAATACCGCCCACAATAATCGCGAGTCCGAGTGCAAAACCTGTGGCTGTGGCTGGCTGTTGTGGCATAATTTTGGCTGTGGCGGCGAGGGTGACAGGAATACTCGACTGGAGTAGTGCTAAACCAAGAATTAAAGTGAGGTAATTTGGTGGATAAAATAATAATAAAACTGCGGCCATTGTGAGGGAAACAATTGTGTAGCGCCTCCAGCCCCAGCGCTGTGCGAGAATACCGCCAAAGACTTTGGCAATACCGGCGACAAAGGCGATCGCAACGAGCTGATAGAGATGCCTTTGTAAGAGGAACTGGAAGCTAGTCCAGACGGTACTACTGAGCGCGATCGCGCTCAGTAGTACCAATAACACCCAGTCATCTAATTGGATATATTCGATTGTTTCCTTCCCAGACAGAGCCTGGTCATGGGAGAACACATCCTATTTTGACAAGTCAATTATGGCAACGATCGCCATCATGAAACCGAGGAGTATGACTATTGGCAAGCTAACTTTGTAACCCGTCCATCCCCACGCACCACCTAATGTTAAACCGCTCACTCCTGGTGCGGCAAAAATTCCCGGACCAGTAGTACTATTAGGAGTAGCAGTTAATGCTAAAGCGCCGCCACCTACATGAAAAGCGGCCGAACCAATTCCTGCTAAAATTACAGCTAGTTGAGAATGCCATTGAGCGATCGCTAATCCCAATAAAAGCGAAAACACTCCCCCCAAAACAGCTAGACGAGGACGTTGGAATTTATCTGTCAGCATTCCCGCCAATGGCTGATACCCAAAACCCAGAATGTTGTAGAGAATAATCAGCCAACTTGCTTGCTCTAAAGACATCGTGCGGGGCAAACTTCCTAACACAAACCCGGCGGCTGCATCAGCTAAACCGTGAGCAATACCAAGAATTAAGGAGAGGGAAATAGCAGAAAGGTAAATAGTTGGTTGGTGCAACCGAAATTTATGTTGATAGTTTGGCATTGGATTAGATATAGCACTTGACAGTTTTGGTCATAAACCTCGTTTCTTTGCGCCCTCGATTTCTTATCGTTCACGCAATCAAAATCAATCGCTTTTATCTGAGGAACCAGGAGGACATTGAAAAGCACCATCAACCAATTGCGGTATCTCAGGAGCTTTCATAGATGGCTTGTCAGTTTCACAAATGCCTTGAATGAATTTGTCATTGTCCTTGTATTTAACAATAAATATTGTAACTTGGTAACTTTTGAGATCCTTTATTTTGCCCGTGGCTGTGAAATTAGCTTTCGTTGCATCTCCCTGAAAATCCTATCGATAAAATCCATATCTAGTTTCTTTTTGTTGGCGTAATTTTAATTATTCCCAATTATTAGCCAAGCGATTTTTCTCATAGTAGAAGTTTCTCTGCAAGCTAATATAACTTCGTATGTCACTTCTTACTTCCCAGCATATCATTGAAGGATTAGATGTTACAAATGGACTTCCCCCATTGTTATAGCCTCAAGTAGAAATAAGAGCTAAGCAAAGAATTATGTAACTCGCCAAATTGCTGAGACCAGAAAATAGGACGATTTTGCATCTCGGAATATTGTTAGTTTTGAAAACAATGCCATAAATTACAGATTCAATATAAGAAGAAAGCAGGAAGCTAATTAGTAAGATTATTGTCCCAATCCCATCTATAGAAAACGGAGCGTTAAATAATAAAATAGGAAGTCCTACAATAGAGGTAGCAATATTTGCCACTAAAAATGGGACGAACAACCTGGAAAAACCAAGAGCAATTTCCGAGGATTTCAAACATATAAAAATAACTAGCATCTCAACGGGAATAATGCTGACAAAAACCCAGATATTACCCGTTTGTGACAGAAAGAAAGGGGCAGGTATATCGGCTACAATTACTTGAGACATAGGGTTATCCTTGTTATTCAGAATGACAGCTAATTGACCAATTACAATAGCTCAAACCAAGCTAACTTTGGCGCGGTAGAGGAGTCTGTCGCCTTGTCTGTAGCCTGTGTAGCGGACTTTGACGGGTTCTCCGGGCTGTGCTGTTCCTTCCATGAGCTGGTGCTGTTGGGGGTTGTAGGGAATCTCGGCTCCAACTGGGGCGATCGACTCCACTCCCCAATGCTCCAATAACTGCTCGACGGGTCGCAGCAAGGGCAGTAGTTTCTGAGCCCGCAAGTTGTGATTTTCCTGAGCTTTGCTCGCAGCAGTCGGCCACTGCAACATCCAAGATTCTAAAATTTGCACGCTAGATAGCTGGAATTCCTGCATCAAAGATTCTCGCTGCTGTTCGATCGAAGCTTGCAGGCGCTGATATTCTTCTTCTACGGCTGTCGGTGGCGCCTGTTCTAACTCTACATAGTCTGGTGCCAAGGTTGCGAGCAGTTCGGTTAAGGAAATTTGTAAAGCTTGACTGATTTTGAGCAGGATGTCGGCTCGGGTTTGCAAAGCTAAGCCGCGACGCAGGCGACTTAGCTGGATATCGGAAACTCCTGCTTTTTGGCTGAGTTCTCGATCGCTCGAAAGCCCCGCCTGTTGCATCAGGCGTTGCAGTTGAGGAGAATAATCGGGAATATTAGCTGCCACGAAAAACTCATCCAAATTAATAAATGGACATATTCTCGATCGTAAACTGTCAGGAGCATTAACGAAATACATTTTTGGGGCGGGCTGTTGGGCCCGCCCCACAAGAGTTTTGCAATTTATTCCGATGCAAGTCCAATTATTGAAAGCTTGCTATTTGACGGCTACTTTTTCCCGGGCGGTGGCTGTTGCAGTTGTCGCAGAACCTTGCAAATGCGCTTCTAGGAACCACAAACGCTTGTCAATTGTCCGCGAAATTTCGGTGTACAGATCCGCTGTATCGGCGTCGCCGAGTTCGTCTGTTTTGTCGATGGCGACTCGCAGGTGTTGGGCGTAGGGTGCGTAGCGATCGGCCAAAGCCGTCACATATTCTTTCCCATCTAAAATGTCGAACGGAAACTCTGGCAGGATCGAATCTGCGGCGGCTGTGCGGGCTGTTCCTACAGCCAAACCGCCCAAAGCAGTTACCCGTTCGGCAACCAAATCGATGTATTCTTCGAGTTCTGTTGCCATTTCGTCAAATAGCAAGTGCAACTGATAGAAGTCCATGCCTTTAACGTTCCAGTGAGCTTGCTTGACTTGAGTTTTTAAGTCCAGAGTCGTTGCCAGCGTGGCGTTTAGCAGCCCCACTACTTGAGAGCGGGTGGTAACTGACATATCGATGCGGGTGGGGTAAAGATGTTGTTTGTGATTGTTGGTAGTCATAGGTTTTTAGCTTGTTATTAGTGATTGTCGATCGAATATCTTAGAAAGCTTTGGGCGATGGCCTCTTTGACTGTTGTGAATTTCTGTTGAGAGGCTCAGGCTAGGTGCATCTGCAACACGGCACGGGGAGCTCGGCGTACTTTACAGCGGATAGTTTCTAAACCGAGACGCTGGCAAGCTTCGTAGCGGTGGCAGCCGGAAAATCCGTAATACTGGCCATCTACTTCTAGCACATCGATGGGTTCGTTTAAACCTACCTCGCGGATTGATTCCATGAGGGCGGCGACTTTGGTTTGGTCGTTGACTCGCGGCAGGGGGCGGCGAATCTGGTTGAGGGGTATTTCTTCGATCCTCATGGCGGCTGTCTGTTTTGCTTCTTGTTAAATCATACTCGTTATGACTTCGTTTTGTCAATAAATAGTAGGACTTACGCAAAAACCTGGTTTCTGCTGGGAATATGGGGGTTAGAAAATCCCAACTACTGCTATCTTGGCAGGCAATCCCATACAAATAGCTCTGAATTGGCAACACTCAGCACAGGCAGAATTTTTCATACCTTTCGATAGATCGATCGACCTCAACCTTCTAGCTACAGTGGGAGAAAAGATAAATTGTGGCTTGAAATTATGGCATCCTCCCTACCCCTCAAAGGCATTGAATTGATCGACTGCGCCAAAGCTAACGCCCAACAAGGAATCGCCACAGCCGCGAAGCTTTGCGGCTACGGAGGCGACCTCAACACCTTCGAGCGGGAACTGAAAAAGGCTTGCCAAGACATCGGCGTCGAAGTCAAGGAGTTAAGCGACTTGATTACGGTTCAGCAGATGATGAAACAAGGAATGGGTATTGAAGTCGCTCCAGATACTCCCTCAGAACTCTAGCCTCAATCTCCACCGCACCAGTTTTAGGGCTAAGATTGCCCCGGCACCAGTATTTTGAGTCTGCTAGCTGAGGCAGGCTAGAATGTTTTGCATGGGAGCTTCAGACTTTAGCCAGGAGTCGCGTTTTCTCCCGCGAAGAGGGTGCTTTCTGGAGGGTGCTGAGATTGTTAGGAGGACTGTCGTGTCAGATCAGCAAGACCGAATTATGCGTTTGTTTATAGAGGAGGCTAAGGAGCACCTCGATACTCTAGAAAATGGTTTAGTGGATTTAAAGTCCACGATGAAAGACCCCGAAAGCGTCCAAGAGATGTTTCGGGCCGCCCATTCCGTGAAAGGAGGGGCGGCTATGCTCGGCTTAGATAGTATTAAAACAACCGCTCACCGCTTGGAAGATTGTTTTAAGGTGCTCAAGGACGGGCCCGTCAAGCAGGTTGACCAAACGGCAGAATCCCTATTTTTAAAGGGAGTTGATACGCTTAAGGACTTGCTGGGGCGACTGGAGGGGCCTTTCGGCTTGAGGAATGAAGAGGGAGAAAAACTCGTGCAGCAGGTGATGCCTGTTTTTGCTCAACTGGAAACTCACCTCAATAAATTGGCGTCGGGCAAAGTACAGGCTGCTGGGTCTGGTAAGCCCGCCGCTCCAACAGCGGGCGCTGTGCCGGCGAATTTTGCTGTTGAAGTGATGACTTTACTCAAAGAAATGTTGCAGGTGTTCAAGCAGAAAGAATCGGCTGCTAGTCGCTCTGAGTTGACGGCTGTGTGCGTTCGCCTCTATAAGTTGGGAGGTAAAATAGAGACTTGGCAAAATTTAGTAAAAACCGCTAGAGCAGCGATCGTTAATCCCAAAAACTCTTATAAAGTCTTAGCTCCTCTGATTATCAAAGAACTCAAGGAAGCTGGCGATTTAGTACAAGTGGGGAAAGTCAAGACGATCGTTCCGAGTAAAAATTTGCTACTTTTGGCAGCAAGCCCAAAACCAGCAGCCGCAGCAGCAGCCCCAGCAGCCCCAGCAGCAGCAGCCGCAGCAGCAGCCCCAGCAGCCGCAGCAGCAGCCGCAGCAGCAGCCCCAGCAGCAGCGTCGTCGAAGCAAGTCGCACTTCCGGGCGAACCGAAGGCGGTAGTCAAGCTTTTGCTCAAAACTTTCAACAAAAAGCAACTCTCCGAAATCGCCAAGTTACTGGTTCAAGCCATCAAATCCTCGAACTAGGACTTGTTGCAGTAGAAGATAGAGTCAAAGCAATATTTTTGAAGCGGATAATTTTCTGGGGGTGCTGGCAGCCTGAGTTGAGCAGCAACTCGAAAAAATTCACTCATTCGAGATTTTTGTCCTCTACCTTCTACTGTTGGGCAACCCTGCGTTAGAATTAGTGGATATGTAGGCGTGCAATATTGTACCAGAATTAAAAATCGAGCAGGCTTTATAAGGCGGTAGCTGTGAAACCAATTCGTTCATTAGAAGATGCTTTAAACCGCTGTCAGGCGATGGGAATGCGCTTGAGCCGCCAGCGTCGATTTATTCTAGAACTTTTGTGGGAGGCAAAAGAACACCTCTCGGCTCGCGAAATTTACGATCGCCTCAACAAACAAGCGCATTCGATCGGTCATACTTCTGTCTATCAAAATCTAGAAGCTTTGTCGAGAGAAGGGATTATTGAGTGCATAGAACGCTCAGAGGGACGCTTGTACGGCAATGTCAGCGACTCTCACTCTCACGTCAATTGTCTTGATACGGCTCAGATTCTGGACGTTCATGTGGAATTGCCGATCGACTTGATCGAGCAAATCCAACAGCAAACTGGTGTCAGAATTGTAGACTACCGGATAGATTTCTACGGATATCGCTCGGCCGAGTCCGCTACGCAAGCATCGAGTGTCACCGATACGCCAAAGGCTTCGTAACCGATAAAGCCGCCGCTGTTGGAAGCAAAACAGATCTTTGTGCGGGGCCGGTCGGTCGTATAAAATGATTTAAGTATTTAGCTGCGCTTGATCGTTTTTTTTGCGTCGCCCGCCGGAATTCGGCACAGTAGAAAAAAAGGAAAACAGAAAAATGAAACTCGATCAGCAAGTTTGGCGATCGGGAATAAAATTTACGACTAAACCAAAAAAATCAATCCTATCCCCTACAGGTAAAAGTGTAGACCAAATCCGGCTTTAATACCCCCTTTATTTTTTAATCAGCTTGGAGTGGAGCAAAGTTTGTGTAGTTTGGGTTTCAACCGCTGAGTCCGATCAGGGAATTTCTGACCCGGATTTAATATGAGAGCTTAGTTGAATCCCTCCCACAATTCATGTGCACAGTCAATTCTAAAATCTAAAATCTAAAATCTAAAATCTAAAATTGATGGACTGACGGGGCTTTATACTGTTTTTTCTGCTAAACGGCCCCGGAATCTGTCAATAACTGTTTGATAACTGGTATGATTTACGTGCTTCGAGAGCCTAAAATACTCGGAAGCAACCAGTGGGGCCAGACACGAACCTCACTATAAAACGCCGTAGAGGGAAAGATTGCCAGTACCTTGAAGGAAGTTCTCGATCTCCTTAACAGGAGTCAGAAGCCGACATCACAATCTATAGATTTGATGTGGGAGTGTCACATTCTAGTGCGCATTACAGGACAGGCTGAAGTAATGGCGAGACGACAATCTGACCAATTCCACACACCACCGCAATACAACCCATCCCCTAAACCGACGGCACAGTTCAGTGCAGAGGCGACAGGCGATGCGAGTTCCTCAGTAACGGCGCTGCCGACTGAGGGAAAAAGAACTTTTTGGCAGTGGCAGCTTATCTGGCTGAGTCTCCTGGTGGGATTTGGAGTAACCGGTGCCGCTGCATTTCTGTGGTTGCTGACGATGCCGCCACCGCCGAATTGCCAGCAACTGTCGCCGCTGGCGGCGGACGGAGAGCGACTTTACTGCGCTCAACAAGCTGCTAAGTCGGGCAAGCTAGAACAGCTAGAATCGGCAATGGCATTGGTGCAGGCTTGGCCGAAAGAACATCCGCTATACTCGCAAGGTCAACATTTGATAGGGGAATGGTCGAAAGCCATTCTGGGATTTGCCAAGGCAAAAATTGAGAGAGGCGATTTGAAGGGTGCTCTGGAGATTGTGGCGAAAATTCCGAAAACCAGTCGGTCTTACCCAGAGGTACAGGAGGCTGTTACTGCTTGGGAAAAAAATTGGCAGGAGGGCCAAAAACTCTACGATACAGCCCTAGCAGCTTTGAAAAGTGAGGATTTAAGGAAGGCTTGGGATTATGCTCAAGCTCTGTTCAAGCTGGAAAATGTTTTCTGGAGCCAGAAGCGTTACAACGAGCTGATCCAGCAGATTTCTTTGGAAAGAAACGGCTGGCAGCGCTTGCAAGAGGCTAGAGATTTGGCGACGGAGGGAACTCCGCAAAAGTTCGCTGAGGCGATCGTCCTGGCTCGTAAAATAGACTCGCAGCTTTTTGCCCGCGCTAAAGCTGAGAAGGAAATTGAGGGCTGGAGCCGGACTTTGCTGGCAATGGCTACTAAGCGGTTGGGGGCCAAAGACCTGCCGGGGGCGATCGAGGCTGCTTCTGTGGTGCCGCAGGATTCGCCGCTGTTTGCGGAAGCTCAAGATTTGATGCAGTTGGGTAGGGCTCAAGCTGTGACGTGGAACCAGTCAATATCAACTCCGCTGCCGCAACACATTTTTAGTTTGCTGGAAGGGCAGGGGGCTGCTAGCCAAATTGCTCCGGGTCGCCCTCTGTACAAGCAAGCTCAAGTTCAAATTGAAAATTTGCAGGTGCAGTTTCAAGATTTGCTGCGACTGCAAATGGCGAGCACAATCGCTAGTTTCGGTCACATAGGGACGTTTCAGGTAGCGATCGAGCAAGCGCAAACCATCGGACTCAAGCAGCCGCGGCGGGTTCACGCTCAAACTTTGGTGGCTGCTTGGCGCCGAGAAATTCAGCGGATCGAAGACCAATCTTTTCTGACTTTGGCGAAGCAGTTGGCAGAACCCCAGACGGTTGAAGGACTCAAGGGCGGCATGGCTCAGCTACTCCTGATCGCTCAAAACCGCCCCCGCAGGATAGAAGCGCAAACTCTCTTGGCTCAGTGGACGAAACGCATAGAAGTTATTCAAGATCAGCCTTTGTTGGATGAAGCTATAGCCCTGGCGAAGCAAGGAAAACTTAGTGCTGCTATTGAAAAAGCTTCGGCAATTAAGAGCGGTAGGACTTTGTACGCGAAAGCTCAGGATAATGTCTATCAGTGGGTGAGCGAACTGCAAGTTGCTCAAGACAGACCGATTCTGGATCGAGCTTTGGAATTGGCGTCTCAAGGCAGTCTAGGAGCGGCGATCGATACGGCTTCCCAAATCGGTTACGGTAGGGCGCTGTATTCAGAGGCGGCAGGTGCGATCGGGCGCTGGAGTGCCGAACTTAGAGCCAATACTGCACCGCCACCGGAACCCACTCGCGAGTACGCGCCAGCTCCGGAACAGGAGTATGCGCCAGCTCCGGAACAGGAGTATGCGCCAGCTCCGGAACAGGAGTACGCGCCAGCTCCGCAACAGGAGGAGTATGCGCCGGCTCCCGAGCCTTACTATCCGCCCGCGAGACAAGAGGCCCCGGCTCCAGAGCCGGAACCTTACTATCCGCCCGCTCCAGAGCCGGAACCTTACTATCCGCCCGCCCGGGAGCCGGAACCGGAACCTTACTATCCGCCCGCTCCAGAGCCGGAACCTTACTATCCGCCCGCGAGACAAGAGGCCCCGGCTCCGGAACCGGAACCAGCTCCTCCTCCGGCTCCGGCTCCGGAACCAGCGCCGCCCTCGATTCCTGAATCGGCTGGGCCTCCTGATGGTAATTTGCTCCCCGAGTAATTGGGTTTTCGCGCGATCGAGCTCTAAAATCTCCAATCTAAAATCAAGTGAGTAATTTCCAACTGCTGACGATCGATGGCGACCCCATTTTCCGGCTGGGGCTGCGAGTCGCTTGCGAGCAGTATCCAGACTTGCAAGTTGTCGCAGAGGTTTCCAGGGGAACCGAGGCTTTGCGAGTTCTAGAAGCTCGCTCGCTCGAATTGGTAGCAGCCAAGAAACCCGCAGATTTGGTAATTTTGGCTGTTGAGGCTTTAAATTTGCGATCGGGTCCAACAGAGGCGCTGGCATTTTGTCGCGAACTCAAAAGTTTGTACCCCAACCTGCCCCTGTTGCTGCTAGGCGGGCCGCTGACACCGGAGCTGTTGGCCCAGGTACAGGCTACGGGCGCGAATGGCTATTGTCCTAAAGGTAGAGATATTTCCTTGACAATCGAAGCTATTCGCGCGGTGGCATCGGGTCGCACTTATTGGGCGACGGATGCGGCAGCTAACTCGGAAATAGAACTAAATGCAGCGGTGGTTCAAACAGTAGAAAACTCCGCAGCAATTGCAGATAAAAATGCAGATGATCGGACAATTGATACGCCAGTACACAAAAAAATGCTGGCTTATTTTTGTCACTCTGGACTACGGGAAATAGATGCAACTTTGGCGGTTGTCCAAGCTGATTTGCAAGATATCAGAGCCGCAGAGCCGACTGATTTGCCCTCTATTTTAGATGGAGTTGTACTCAGCGGGCGCCGCAGAGAATTGCTGGCAGCTCGCTGGATTGTCAGTCAGTTATTATTTGAAGGAAAAGGGGAGAAGGCAGAAGGCAGAAGGCAGAAGGCAGAAGGCATAAAGCAGAGGATAGAAGGCAGAAGGCAGGAAGAAGAAATTAGAGGCGAGAATTTGTTAAATAATTCTCAATTGCAATTAGCGAATTCCCAAGTTTCGGCGGAAGATTTCGCCGTGGCAACTAATTGGCAAAATAGCTTGTTTGACTCTGTGGCGGCTAAATTGCAGTTTGAGTTGGTGAATTTGACTGGCTTGCCTTTGGAAATCGATATTTTGCGATCGCCCAAAAAGCGTGAATTGATGAGTTCCATCCTGCGGAAGTTAAAGGATTTGCTGGAGGAATTGCGCTTTTCGCAAGTGCAGCAAACTCAATTGTCGCAAAAAATGCCTGCTATTTTACGGGATTTGTGGGAGGCGACAATCATAGATTTTTTTGGCAGATACTATACACTGCAAACGGGAGAAAATCTGGTTTTTGATCGCAGTCAAGCAAGCTTAAAACTGGGAGAAAGTCAAGGGGGAAGCGCTGCTGATATCTTGGCAGGCAGCGGTGTAGAAGTTGTGCCGATGCTGCTGGCAGATGCTGATGTAGTTGCAGCACAAATCCTTGACAAAATACCGATGACAGTTGATTTTTTTGCACATTTGCTATTTGAAATTCCTCTAACAGTTGACAATATTTCTTGTGTTGCTGGCAGCCCGGAAGCGATGCAGCGAGCTGAAGCTTTGTTAGAAAATTTGGCAATTCAAGTTGCTAGCGGAGCGGTACAGCCTCTACTAAATAATTTGGCGAATATTGAAGAAATCAAGCAAATTTTTTACGATGGTAAGTTGATTTCGACACGAGAAATTGAGCGGTTTCGGAATAATTTGTCGTGGAGATATCGCTGGGATAGATATTTTGTGGAACCGAAAGCTATTTTTGAAAGCAGGTTTTGGCTGTTTGTTTTGGGCGATTCTGGAATTAAGAAAATTTCTATTTATTCTCCGAGAAATCAGGAGTTAGCACAGCTTTCTGGGTGGCAGTTAGCCTTGACTTTGCTGCTGGAAACCAGGGATGCGATCGCACCTAGAGTTCGCGCGGTTATTTCGCTGTTGGGTGCTGGGGTTGTTTACGTTTTGACTCAGGTTATAGGGCGGGGAATTGGTTTGATCGGGCGGGGAATTATCCAGGGGATTGGTAATTCTTTGCAAGATAGCAAGTTTGGGAAAAATGGGTGATGGTTGGGCAACGAGTAGTAGAAAATCTTGCATAAATCTTTGAGGTAAGGCGGAAACCGCAGATTAACCGGGATTGACGCCGATGCTTTTCAAAATATTTTGCGAATGCGTGCAAGAGTTCTGGTGTAGGGAAGTTAACGGATTTGATATAATTGGTGATTCGTGACTGGGGGGGTGACAAGATGGCTAAGAGCTAGACTGAATCTGACTTATAGCTCTCATCCCCTGTTGGTAAAAGTAGCG